>DASSYU010000563.1:0-4346 GCA_035703125.1 Pseudolabrys sp.
TCGGCATGCAGATCCGCGCCACCGCAATCGTGCGCACGAAATCAAGCGGATCGAGCGTTCCAGCGGATGCCAAAGGCGTCCCTTCCACGCGCACCAGCATGTTGATCGGCACGCTTTCCGGATGCACCGGCAGGCCGGCAAGCGTCGCAATCATGCCGATGCGGTCTTCCGGACCCTCGCCCATCCCGACAATGCCGCCGCAGCAGACGTGAATTCCCGCGTTGCGCACGTGCTCGAGCGTATCGAGCCTGTCCTGGTATGTGCGCGTGGTGATGATCTCGCTGTAATATTCGGGCGATGTATCGAGATTGTGGTTATAGTAGTCGAGGCCACAGTCCTTCAGCCGCTGCGCCTGATCGCCGGTCAGCATGCCGAGCGTGACGCATGTCTCCATCCCGAGCGCCTTGACGCCCTCGACCATCGCACAAACCTTGTCGAGATCGCGATCTTTGGGCGAGCGCCACGCCGCACCCATGCAGAAGCGCGAAGCTCCGCCGGCCTTTGCCGCACGCGCCTCGGCGAGCACGGTATCAAGATCCATCAACCTTTCGGCTTTGACGCCGGTGTCAAATTTCGCCGACTGCGGGCAATAGGCGCAATCTTCCGGACAGCCGCCGGTCTTGATCGACAGCAATGTCGAGATCTGGACCTCGGCGGGGTCGAAGTTTTCGCGATGAACCTGCGCCGCACGAAAAATCAGTTCCGGGAACGGAAGTGCGAACAGGTCTCGCACCTCTTCGCGCGTCCAGTCGTGTCGCGGCGGGCTGGATATTGCGCGGGGCGATGTGTGATGCGACAGCGACATTCCCGAGAGCTCCGGCCGGTTTCCAGTCAGCCTTATACCAAGATGAAGTCCCGATTGCGCAAGGATTCCCTGCGATTGAGCGGTTTTTGCCGCCATGTTAGCCTCTTGCAGGATATGCTGGGAACGTTGCTATGAAAAAGCTGGTTTTTGGCGCTGTCGCGCTTGCGGTCCTCGCCGCGCCTGCCTTTGCGCAAAAAAAAAACGACGACCCTTTGATGATTCTGGAAAGGGACAAGAAGCAGCAGGCCGAGCAGCTCGATCAGCAATACAAGCGGACGCTTGATCGCACGCGCAAGGAAAACGAAACGGCGCGCAGTGACCCGTGGGCCAACATGCGCGCACCGAAAGAAGACAAGCGCTAGGGCGGCACGCATGAGCCGGGATCGCATGATCCGCTTCGCCGCGGTGCTCGTCGGCGCTGCGGTGTTTTTCGGCCTTGAGCAGGAGTTCGGCCTAAAATTATATCTGGCAATCCCCGCCGGAATCGCCGCCTATTTCGCCACGCTCATCGTGCTTGCGCTTGCATTCGGCAGCGGCAGCGAAACAAAGTAGCCGTCACCACCAGTGACGTCGCCAGCCCCAGTACGGACGATAGTACGGTCGATAGTACGGGCCGCCGTAATAAACGACCGCCGGCCGATCGTAGTAGACCGGACCTTCGACCACCTCCGGCCCTTCAATCACATCCGGCCCCTGCGGTAGGCAGGCCGCGGCGCGACCGCCGTCGCGCGCTGCTGCGGCACGCGTCCGCTCATGTCGAGCGCGGACTGGATTGCATACCCCTTCTTGTCCTGCCAGGCGATCTCGCACCAGCCGCCGTCGCAGGCTGAGGCATCGACCAGGGTGCCGCCGGGAATCTTGGCGACGATCTCGCTGCCGGTGCCGGGTGCCGCGCGCAAGTTGACGGCTGAAGCAACGTAGGCCGGCTTGGCGGCGGCAACGCCCGTCATGAGCACGAGCGCACCGAGACACAACAATGACGCTGTTCGACCAGACACGTATGAACCCACCTCCGCTCCAAGGCGCTGCAGATACAGCGACAGGACGGTGGAAACCAAAATCGGCGGAATCGCGGCAATGAAAATGACCCGCGGATTCCGCGGTTTGTTATCGCGGGGCTGCGGCAATATTTCCGCCGTCGACGGTCAAAACGGCGCCCGTCGTCTTGCGCGCCAGCGCGAGACTGACGAACGCCTCCGCGACGTCTTCGGCCAGAACCTCTCGGCCGAGCAAATTGCCCGCGAGATAGTCCTGCTCGCTTACCCCGCGCGCCTTTGCGCGTTTTCTGATCAGTGCGCCTGTCAGCAGCCCTGAACGAATGCGGTCGGCATTCACGGCATTGGAAGCGATGCCGTCGCCGCCATAATCCACGGCATACTGACGCATCAGGGCCAGGGTCGCGGCCTTCGGCAGTCCGTAGGGACCGAAATCGGGACCCGGATTGATCGCCTGCTTGGAGACGTTGAACAGCAGCGCACCGCCAGTGCCCTGCCGGCGCATGATCTTCACCGCTGCCTGCGCGACATTTTGGTGCGCGAAAAAATTGACTTCGAAGCTTTTCCGCAGCGTTGCGTCATCGACGTCACCGATCCGGCCCTGCCAGGCGGCCCCGGCATTCGAAACCACGATGTCCACCCCGCCATAGGCAGCAACGACGGCATCGAAGGCCGCGGCAACCGAACGCCGGTCGGTCACGTTGCAGCCGATGCCAAGCGCGGCGAGGGGCTTGGCGGCGAGCTTGGTGCGGGACGCGTCAAGGTCAAGAAGGACAACCTCGGCGCCACGCGCGCGAAAAGCCGCGGCTGTGGCAAGCCCGATCGTCCCCGCGCCGCCAGTGATGACAACAACATGCCCCTGCAGCGGCAGCGGCTTCCGGCCCGCGAGCTTCGCCTGCTCGAGCGACCAATATTCGATCTCGAACTGGTTGCGCTCGGAAATGCTCTCGAAGCGCCCACCCCTCTCCGCGTCCGAAATGACGGAAATCGTGGTCTCCGCAATGTCGGCGGCAATGCTCGCATCTCTTGCGGTTGCCCCGACCCCGAACAGGCCGATGCCCGGCACCAGAATGACGCGCGGCATCGGATCGAGCGGCCGCTTTTTCGGAACGGCGCGTGCGTTGTTCCGCGCAAAGTAGCGCTGGTAGTCAGCCTGATATTTTTCGACGGCCTTGCGGGCAGCAGCGGCAAAGGCGTCGAGCCGGCCCGCATCGGGCGCCGGCAAGATCAAAGGGCGCGGCTTCGTGCGAATGACGTGGTCGGGCGTCACCGGGCCTTGCCGGCTGTAGCGCGCAAGCTCGCGGCCGTTGACATAGGCGAGCACATCGTCACTTGCGCGATGTGCCAGCACAAACTGCGGTCCGGGTTTGCTAACAAGGCCTCGCAGCATCGGCGCGATGTCCGTGGCGGTCGCCAGTGTCTTTGGAAGTTTCACGGCGAATACGCGCCGTCGATGCATGCCCCGCAGCTTCCGCTCGGCCAGACTCACCAGATCGATCATGCGGTCGTAGGCCTCGCGCGCGTTGCTGCCGAACGTGAAGATGCCGTGCTTGTGCAAGATCAGGCCTTCGCATCGCGGATGAGCGTCGAAGACCTCTTTGGCTTTCAGAGCAAGAGCGAAGCCCGGCATCACATAGGGCACGACGGCGGCCCGCGATCCGTAGACCTTGCGGCAGAGTTTCATGCCGTCAGGCCGGTCGCACAAGGCGAGAACCGCATTGGCATGCGTATGATCGACGAATTTGTGCGGGATGAACGCGTGCAGCAAGGTCTCGACCGACGGGTTGGGTGCAGCGCTGTCGAGCAAATTGGCGCGCTGGATTGCAACCATCTCCTCATCACTGAGGGCCTTGAGACCGGCGAGCTTCAGCAGCGGCGCAAGCCGCACTGCCGGTAAGCCCGGCGGCTCGATTGTCGCCATGTCCCAGCCTGAGCCCTTCACGCACAGGATTTTTGCCGGCTCACCGCCGGAATCACGCATGACGGTTTTGACCGACGTATTGCCGCCGCCATGCTGGACCAGGCGCGGATCACCACCAAGCAGACGGGTCGTATATGTGCGCAGCGCCAGGTCTTCGTTGACGCCTTGCCCGCGATAGGATTTGACCGCGGCGCGCGCGTCGCGGTCGGACCACAAATTACGCATGGGCTTTGCTCCCGCCCGTGCGAGCGCCCTCAGGGAAAAGGCGACGCAATCCTTGCGAGGAGGCTTCACAGACCCCGCGTTCCGTTACCAAACCGGTGACAAGGTGCGCGGGCGTGACATCGAAGGCGTAGTTGGCCATCGCGCTCCCTTCCGGCGCAATGTCGACCTGCACGATTGTCCCGCCAGGAAGACGCCCGCTGATGCGGGACAGTTCCGATGCGTCGCGCTGCTCGATCGGAATGCCCGCAACACCATCGTCGATCAGCCAGTCGATCGATGGCGACGGCAGCGCGACATAGAACGGCACGCGATTGTCCTTGGCCGCTAGCGCTTTGAGATAAGTGCCGATCTTGTTGCAGACATCGCCGCGGGCCGTCGTGCGGTCCGTTCCGACAATGAC
>DASSYU010000176.1:0-9035 GCA_035703125.1 Pseudolabrys sp.
CCGCCGATATTGCCTTTGCGCGCGTCAACGACTGGGAACTTCTGTCGAAGCATGCGCATCTGCGCCGAATCACGGTCAGCGCACCGAGTGGGCCGGTCAGCATGCCAGCACCGGCACCGAGGCGAGTGGGGCAGGAGCGGACCTACGGTCCGATTCCCGCGCTCGGCGAGCACACGGAGATGATCCGGAAGGAATTTCTGTCTTAAGGGGGCCTGGCAATTACCACCTGCTGCGTCCGGGAGCTGCCAACTATGCCCACCCACCCGCCTAGGTCGTTGATCGGAAATCCATGATTCTAAAGGAGAATTCGCGCTTGGGTTGCACGGGCATGCCCGGCCAGCCGCTCGCGGATGACGCGCCCACCGGTGTTCGGGCAAAGTCGCGCCTTCGCACTTCACCTGACAGGAACTCAGTTCATGGACATCGGATTTATCGGCCTTGGCAACATGGGACAGCCGATGGCACGTCGGCTCATCGAAGCCGGCCACAAGCTCGTCGTCTACGACACGCGCAATGACGCGGTCGCTCCCTTGGTCGCAATGGGCGCCCAGCTTGCGTCATCGCCCGCCGATGTCGCCGACCGCGTCGAAACCGTCATGGCGAGTCTTCCCTCGCTGCAGATTTCCGAAAAGGTCGCAACCGGCGAAGGTGGCGTGATTCACGGCAAACGCATCAAGCGCTTCATTGATTTGTCAACGACCGGCTCAAGTGTTGCGGCCAAGATCGCAGCGGCATTGGTGAAAAAGAACATCGTACAGATCGACAGTCCCGTCAGCGGTGGTGTCGGCGGCGCAAGGAAAGGCACGCTGGCGGTCATGGTCTCAGGACCGAAAACCGAAATTGAGCTGATGAAGGATGTACTCGCCGTGTTCGGCAAGGTCTTCGTCATCGGAGAGAAGCCCGGTATGGCGCAGACAATGAAGCTTGCCAACAATTTCCTCTCTGCCACCGCGATGGCGGCGACGTCCGAGGCGGTGGCCATGGGTGTCAAGGCGGGGCTTGATCCCGCCGTGATGATCGATGTCATCAATGCCGGCTCCGGCCGCACGACCGCGTCGGACCAAAAATTTCCGCAATCGATTCTGCCGCGTACCTTCGACTATGGATTTTCTACGGCGCTGATGCTTAAGGACGTGCGGCTTTGTTTCGATGAGGCCAAGGGATTTAGCGTTCCCAATGCCGTGATGCGCGCAGTGCTCGATCAATGGGAAACGACCAATGCGGAATACGGCGGGGAGAGCGACTTTACGTCCATCGTCAAGATGATCGAGAAGCGTGCAGGTGTCATCGTGGGTGCGGAGAAAAAATAATGAGTGATGACATCCACGAAGTCTACGCCGTCTGTTACGCGACCCACACCCGCAAGCGCTCGGAAAATTATATCTTCGGCGATCCTCACGACGAGATGACCTCGATTGCCTACTATGTATGGGTCATCAAAGGCCCGCACGGCACTTTCATCTGCGATACAGGCTTTGACGAAGCTGCAGCAAAGGAACGCGCGCGCAAGATAATCCATCCGGTCGGCGAAGGTTTGCGGGCGCTCGGTGTTGCGCCCGACAAGGTCGATCACGTGATCGCGACACATATGCATTGGGATCATGCGGGGAATTACGATCTATTCCCCAATGCGCGCTACCACATTCAGGACACCGAAATGGCCTACGCAACGGGCCGCTGCATGTGTCATCAGACGCTGCGCATTCCATTCAGCGAAAGCGACGTGCTGGCGATGGTTCGGAAGGTCTTTGCCTATCGCGTGGAATTCCACGATGGCGTCGAGGAGCTTGCACCCGGCATCACCGTCCACAAGATCGGCGGACATTCGAAGGGCTTGCAGTGCGTGCGGGTGAAGACCAAACGCGGTTATGTCGTGATTGCCTCCGATTGCATCCATCTATATTCGCACATCGACGAAGGTCGCGCATTTCCGATTACCTATAGTGTCGGCGATACGCTCGAGGGTTACCGCACGATCCAGAAGTTGGCGAGCTCACGCCATCACATCGTGCCGGGTCACGATCCCGAGGTGCTGAAGCTCTATCCGGCGATGAAAGCGGGATTGGAGAACTGGATCGTAAGGCTGGATGTGGACCCGAAGGTGTGATCGGAAAACGTCAGACCAGGCCTAGCCCGGCAAACGCGTCCTTGTGATGTTCCGCGCTGTCGGGTGAGAAACAGCAGAAGATCACCCGCGCCATCTCGCGAGGACGCGCCGCTATCTCGGAGGCGACGGTTCCAACCGCAATGCGCGCGGCAAGATCGGGTGGGAATTGGTAGACACCGGTCGAAATTGAGGGGTAAGCGATCGATCGCAGCTTGTGGGCGGCGGCAAGGTCCAGCGCGGTGCGATAGCAGCTCGCCAGCAGCATTTCCTCATCCTTGTCGCCTCCTCCCCAAACCGGGCCAACCGCATGGATCAGGTGCCTGGCCTTGAGCCGGTAGCCCCGCGTGATCTTGGCGGAGCCGGTTTCACAGCCGCCGAGAGTGCGGCATTCAGCCAGCAATTCCGGCCCCGCGGCGCGATGAATGGCGCCGTCTACCCCGCCGCCGCCGAGCAGGGAGCGGTTGGCGGCGTTCACGATGGCGTCGACATCCAGCGTTGTGATGTCGGCAACTACGATGTCGAGCACGGTCTGGCCGATTTCGGCGGAGAGCTCTGTCATGCGCGCGAGCATATCACGCGCCGGTCGTGGTCTTAAATTCCAGGCTGGAACGTACACCGATGTCATCGTAATGCGCATCGAGAAAACGGCGCGCTGCCCGGCGACCGTTGGTGCGCAACATCTCGAAGAAGTCATAGTCGGTGTTGAGCCGGTTCGCCGTGTCCAGCGTCTGTGCCGATCCCGTGAGGGCGATGCGATGAAAGTTGATCCTGCGATATTGTCCGGTGCCGGTCCCGCGCGGCAGCTTGCCTTCGTCGATCAGCTGGCCGACGAAAGCGATGCCGCGCAGCTCCGACATCAACGAAGAGTTGAATGTGATTTCGTTGATCCGCGCAATGATCTCGTCGCGCGTTTTCGGCACCTGTTTTCGTTGCAATGGATTGATCTGGACCAGCAAAAGATTTTCAGTCTCGGTTGCGCCGATCAGGGGATAGAGCGCCGGATTTCCGACGTAGCCGCCGTCCCAATACGAGTCGCCATCGATCTCGACGGCACGGAAAAGATGCGGCAGGCACGCCGACGCAACGATCATGTCGGCCGTCATTTCGTCGCGTCTGAATACGCGCAGCTCTCCGGTTCTCACGTTGGTCGCGGACACAAACAGTTGCAGGTCCTTGGCCGCCCGAACCGCCTCGAAGTCGACGAAGCGGCCAACCAGGTCCTTCAATGGGTTGATGTTGAGCGGGTTTAAATCGTAGGGCGACAGATAACGGGTCAGCGCCTGCATCCACAGGCCGACCGGAGTATCTTCAATCGGCCAGAATGAAAACAACCGATCAACGGCGCGGCGCTGAAGGTCGGGCAGGTTGCCACCAAGACTGGCCGCGCGCCAGAAATCTGCGAGACGCTTGCGCGCTTCGTCCGGTCCACCGCGCGCGAGGCCGTCCGCCAATATGATTGCGTTGACCGCGCCGGCCGATGCGCCGGAAATTCCCTCGATCGTCAGCCGGCCATCCTCGAGTAGATGGTCGAGCACGCCCCAGGTGAATGCGCCCAGCGCGCCGCCGCCCTGCAATGCCAGATTGATGCGTTTGCCGGCTCTCGGCTTTTCTGATTTGTCGCCGCCGAATGCGCGCGCGAGGAGTTCGATCATTGTTTGCGTATCACTGTGCCACCCAGGCGCCGTCAATCGAGTAGGCGGAGCCGGTAATCGTCGCCGCCGCATCACTGCACAGGAAGACAGCAAGCGCCCCTATGCTCGCCGGCTTGGTGAACTGGTGCATCGGCTGCTTCTCGGACAACAGCGCGATTTCCTCCTCGCGTACGCTTTTTCCAGAAGCCTTGGCCCGCGCGTCGATCTGCTGCTGGACCAGGGGTGTAAGCACCCATCCGGGGCAGATGGCGTTGCAGGTCACGCCCGCATTCGCGGTTTCCATCGCCACCACTTTTGTGAGCCCGACGAGGCCATGCTTGGCCGAGACGTAAGCCACCTTCTGCGCACTGGCCACCAGTCCGTGCGCAGACGCGATGTTGATGACGCGGCCCCATTTTCGTGCCTTCATGCCAGGCACGGCGGCGCGAATGGTGTGGAACGATGACGAGAGATTGATTGCAATGACCGCGTCCCACTTTTCGATCGGGAAATCATCGATATTGGCGACGTGTTGGATGCCCGCGTTGTTGACCAAGACATCGAGCGAGCCGAATTCCTTTTCCGTGATACGGATCATTTCGGTGATCTCGGCCGGCTTGGCCATGTCAGCCGGCGAGTAACCTGCTTTCACACCGAAATCCTTTTCGATCCCGACGCGGATTTTTTCGATCTCGGCTTTATCGCCAAAGCCGTTGAGCATGACATTGGCGCCGTCCTGCGCGAGAGCACGCGCAGTAGCGAGGCCGATACCTGAGGTTGAGCCGGTGACCAGAGCAGTCTTGCCTTTAAGCATGCCGTCCTCAATTGGATGTGGCCACGAAGTATCGATGGCGGGCGTCAAAACGCATGCGCCGGAACCTGCCCGCGTTCTTGCTGCAGTGCAATATATATGTTCAGGACTTAGGATTTGCAGGGCTTTGACGTTAGACTTGAGTAGCAAGGCGGAAGGCTTCAGTGACCAGAAAATCATCCGCGCAGTCGGTATTCCCCAAGCCCGATCACGACCATAGGCGCTGCGCGAGCGACGCGATCGCCCACGCCGAGACGATTTGCGCCGCCCGCAAGGAGCGCCTGACGCCGATGCGCCGGCGCGTGCTCGAGGCCCTGCTGGCAAGCCACCATCCGCTCGGAGCCTACGAACTTATCGACCGCCTGGCGGGAAGGGGCGTGCGGCCGGCTCCGATCACGATTTATCGGGCGCTCGATTTCCTGCGCGAGCAGGATCTCGTGCATCGAATCGAAAGCCGCAACGCCTTCATTGCCTGCGTGCATAGTCACGACAGCAGCGATCCGGTCGTATTCCTGATCTGTGAGAAGTGCGGGGCAGTCGGCGAAGCGGCATCGGCTGCGGTTGCCGATACTATTAAAAGCGCTTCCCGTGCGGCGGGCTTCGTTCCCAAGACGCCGGTCATTGAGATTTCCGGTATTTGCGCGCACTGCAAGGCCGCATAGCCGAAATTACTCACCGAGCCGCATTTGTCCTCCACGCCCGCCTACACTTCGACCACACGCCCGCTCGACGCGCTCGCGGCCGGAATCGTAGTCGTCCTATGCCTGTCCTGGGGTTTCAATCAGGTCGCGACCAAGCTTGCGATTCATGACATTCCGCCGCTCATGCAGGCCGCGATCCGATCGTTTGTCGCGGCTTTCTTGATCGCAGCCTGGTGCCGGCTGCGCGGCATCCCGCTTTTCGACCGCGACGGGACTTTGTGGTGCGGGCTGGCCGCCGGCGCGCTGTTCGCGATCGAGTTCATTCTGATCTATCAGGGCCTCCTCTATACGACGGCGACGCGCGCCGTTTTGTTCATTTACCTTGCGCCCTTCTTTGTCGTGATCGGCGCGCGCATCGTTCTTCCAGCCGATCTCTTCGGCGCGGCGCAGTGGCTGGGTCTCGGTATGTCATTCGCCGGCATGCTGGTCGCGTTCGGCTTGCCGACACCGGCGCTCGATCCGCGCCAGCATATCGGTGACGCGATGATGGTGGGCGGCGCACTGTTCTGGGCAGCGACCACGCTGACCATCAAGGCCAGTGCGTTAACGCGTGCGTCTGCCGAGAAAGTGATGCTGTATCAGCTCGTCGTCTCCGGGCCCATCATGGCGATCGCCGCATTCGCGGTCGGCGAACGCATGACCGCCATGCCGTCGCCATTGGCGATCGGATCCATGGTCTATCAAACCGTGTGGGTCGTCAGCGTGACGTTCGTCATCTGGTTCGCACTAATTGCGCGTTATTCGGCGACCAGACTTTCGGCCTTTACATTTCTAACGCCATTGTTCGGCGTGGCCGCCGGACATCTGATGTTGAACGAACCTCTGACGCCGGCATTTGCCGCAGCGGTGGCGCTTGTTGCCATAGGCCTTGTATTGGTGAACAGGGCGCGCTGAAGAGAGCGGCTACATCCAGCCGCCGCCGTCGCGACCGCGGTTGGCGACGCCCGCCTCCTCAAGATCCAGCTCGTACTCGATCCGACGTCGGGCCTCATCGGTGATCTTTCCGTCGCGCAGCAGCTGATAGATAAAATCGCGCTCGGCATCGATCAGCTCTTTCTTCAACGCAGCGCTCTGGCGCATGTAATTGAGGCCGCCGGCCATATTACTCGGCAGAATTTGTCTGCGGCTCTGATTGCGCGTGCGCAGGAGCGCGATGACTTCGTCAGGCAATTCGCGCTCGTTAATGAATTTTTCAAACCGGCTTTCCACTTGCTCAAGCGCGGCCACGCGCGCCTCAAGTTCCAACTGAATTTGTCCGGAACGTTCTTCAAGGCCAAGACGTGTTATGCCAAGCCATTGCAAGACCCACGGCAACATCAGCCCTTGTCCGACGAGCGTGAATACGATCACGCCGAAAGTAACGAAGAGAATCAGATCGCGGTGCGGAAACGGCTGCCCGTTGTCGAGGGTAAAGGGGATCGCGAGGGCAGCGGCGAGGGAAACGACACCGCGCACGCCGACAAATCCGATCGTAAAAGGCCCTTGCCACGGAGGTGCCGGATCGCGCCTCGCGAGCGCGGGGCTGATCCAGCGCGGAATATAGGTTGCCGGGAAAATCCATATGAATCGCGTAGCAACAACGATCAGCGTGATCCAACCCGTCACGACTACCAATTCGTAGAATGAAAACGACTCCACCCGATCGAGCAATGCCCGCGCCTGCGAGCCAGTAAGGAGAAAAACGAGTCCTTCAACGAGATAGACCAGCAAATCCCAGAAAAAGACGCCCTGCAGGCGCGTGGCGGATGAGATCAGTCTCGGGCCGTTCCAACTCACGTAAAGCCCGCACGCGACCGTCGCCAGAACTCCGGATCCGCCGAAATGCTCCGGGACCCAAAACGCAAGATAGGGCGTCATCAATGACAGCGTGATCTCGACACGTGGCTCGCGCGCCCACTGTCGCAATCGCAAGCTCAGCCAGCCGACGACAATCCCGAACAATATCTCGCCGATCACGATGAGTGTGAACGTGCCGGCCGCCTGCGGCAGCGAAAACGCTCCGGTTACCGCGGCTGCTACGGCGAAGCGGTAGAGGATAAGTGCGGTTGCATCGTTTGCCAGCCCTTCGCCTTCCAATACGACCAAAAGTCGCCGCGGCAGGGCCAAACGGCGCGCGATCGCCAATGGAGCCACGACGTCGGGCGGCGCAATGATGGCGCCGAGCAGAAATCCAATCGCCCAATCGAACTTCAGCAGATAGTGCGTGGCAACCGCGACAGCGCAAGTCGTGAAAACGACGCAGCCGAACGCCAGCAATGTGATTGGCCGCAAGTTGAAACGGAACTCCCGCCAGCTCATGGAAACGCCGGCGGAATAGATCAATGGCGGCAATATAACGAGCAGAACGATTTCCGGCGCAAGCTGGATTCTCGGCAGCCCCGGAATCAGGGCCATACCGATGCCGGCCATCACCAACAAGATTGAGGGTGCGATCTTCAGTCGCTGCGCTGCGACTGCCACGCCGGCCAAAACCGCCAGCATGAAAAGCAGCGTTTCGACGATTCCGGTCATATCAAGTTCGCCACCATGTTTACTGTCAGCGCCAGAACCACCAGATTGAAGAAAAATGACAGCACACCGTGAACGGAAGCGACGCGGCGAATGACCTTGCTGCTGATGCCGACGTCGGAGACTTGCGAGGTCATGCCGATGACGAGCGAGAAATAGAGGAAATCCCGATAGTCCGGCTTGTCATCATCGGGGAAATGCAATCCGCCGACTTGTCCGTCGCCGCGTTCGCCGTAATATTCATGGGCATAGTGGAACGAAAAAATCGTATGCACGAAAGTCCACGACAGCAGGATCGTCGCTATCGCCAGCAGCACGTATGATGTCGCACCGTATTGAGTGCCCTGCTTCGCGCCGCCCAGTGCAAATACGACGGCAACGAGGCTGGCGAACGTGGCGACGATCGACAACAACAATATGAAAGTAGCGCCTTCATCCTGCTCCGCCGCACGCCGGCGGATACGCGCGACGTCTGCGCGCCACATCATGGAAAATGTCAGAACCAGATAGACGGCGATGCCGACATCCCATCCAGTCAGCACGCGCGCCGGCAGGTTGATGCCAAACGGCGCCATTCCAGCGGCTACGGCAATGGCGACAATGATCGCAATTACGAGTTTGGCGTGCAGCCTGACAATGCGCACCGGAAGTGGCGAAAGCGGCCGCATAGGCTTGCTTTTGGCCATGTCGCAATCCTTGCGCGCGGTTCAGGCCTTCCGCTCCGCGATAAAGCGGGCGGTGTCTCGCAGCATATCGGATTTCGAACCGAAAGGTGCCAGCGCTGCGTTGGCCTCCGCAACCAATTCGTTGAGACGAGCGCGCGCCCTGTCGACGCCCAAGGTCGCGACAAGCGTTGCCTTGCCGGCCGCTGCATCCTTGCCGGCTGCTTTGCCCAAAGTCTTGGCATCGCCTTCGACGTCGAGCAAATCGTCGGCGATCTGGAATGCCTGCCCGATTGCGGAACCGTATCGCGCAATGCTTGCGCGTGCCGCATTGTCAGCCTTTCCGAGAATTGCACCGGCATTGCAGGCGAAGCGGATCAGTGCACCCGTCTTCATGGCCTGCAAGGTGATGATCTCGTTTTCGCTGAGCGCTCGCTTGCCTTCAAACCGGCCTTCGGCCGCGAGATCGAGCATCTGGCCGCCGGCCATGCCGCCAAGTCCTGACGCACGTGCAAGCTCAAGCACGAGGGCTGTGCGTACGGCGGGGTCGGCATGCACTTCAGTGCGTGCCATGACGTCAAAGGCAAGTGTCAAAAGTGCGTCGCCGGCAAGAAT
>DASSYU010000293.1:0-6591 GCA_035703125.1 Pseudolabrys sp.
ATACGACGGCCGGCGGCGGCGCACATGCGCGGATGTGCTGCGTCGGCCGCGGGAACCGAGGAAGCGCCCGGCAGCGCAAGGCCCAAAGCCTCGGTAATCGCCGTCATCGTTGCCGCCGTGCCCATCACCATGCAGGTGCCGAAGGAGCGTGCGATGCCGCCCTCGAGCTCGGCCCAGTCGGCTTCGCTGATGCGGCCTGCGCGCTTCTCGTCCCAGTATTTCCAGGCATCGGATCCTGAGCCGAGCTCCTGGCCGCGCCAGTTGCCACGCAGCTGCGGGCCGGCAGGCACATAGATTGCGGGCAGGCCCATGCTGACCGCACCCATGATCAGGGCGGGCGTGGTCTTGTCGCAGCCCCCCATCAGCACGGCGCCGTCGATCGGGTGGCTGCGCAACAGCTCTTCCGTCTCCATCGCCAGGAGATTGCGATAGAGCATCGTCGAGGGCTTCACGAAGGGCTCCGACAACGACATCGCCGGAAGCTCGACCGAAAAACCGCCGGCCTGCAGCACGCCGCGCTTCACGTCCTCGGCGCGGTCACGCAAGTGCGTGTGGCAGAAGTTTATGCCGCTCCAGGTATTGACGATGCCGATCACCGGCTTGCCGCGAAAATCGGCGGCATCGAAGCCGCCCTGCCGCAGCCGCGCACGGTGCCCGAAGGCGCGCAGGTCGTTGACGCCGAGCCAGCGATGGCTGCGCAGGTCTTCGGGACGCTTACGTGAGGTCATGGAACCGGTTTTACTGATTTGGCATTGGCGGCGCGGCGTTCCGTTACCTGGCTGACAATGACGATGGCTGCAAGCGCAGCACCCGCCAGATCGGTCCAAACGCCTGGAAAGACGAGACACATGCCGGCTGCGACCAGGACCGCCCGCTGCCAATAGTTGGCAGCGGTGACAAAATAGCCGTGCAGGCCGCCCGCGAACAATGCAATTCCACATATTGCTGTGATTGAACTCAGGATGATCGTCGACCAGTCACCGATCATCAGCAGCGCCGGCTGGTAGACGAACATGAAGGGAATGATGAAGCCAGCCGCGCCGATTTTCATTGCCGCCCAACCGGAGTCCCACATGTCAGCCTTGGCAAGCCCCGCCGCCGCAAACACGGCGAGGGCAACCGGGGGTGTGATCGCCGACAGGATCGCATAATAGAATGCAAACATGTGCGCGGCGGGCTCGATCACTCCCAATTTGAGGATTGCCGGAATCAGCAATGCAGTCAGCAGGATATATGACGGCGTCGTCGGCAATCCGGTGCCAAGAACAAGGGCCGCAAGCATGGTCATTACAAGCGCGATGAAGAGATAGTCCTGCGCGAGCGCGACAACCCACTGGGTGAAGACGATGCCGAGGCCAGACAGCGTCACGATGCCGATCATGATGCCGGCGGACGCGCACGCCAGCGCAACGGGGAGCGAATTCCTGGCGCCCTCCACCATGGCATCGACGACATTGCGCAACGTGACATTCACGCGGGTCGACTTGCGCAGCGCCGCCACCGGGAAACAGGCGAGCGTGCCGATAAGTGCGGCAAGCGGCGAGCTGTAGCCGGAATACATCACCACCAGCAGAATTATGATCGGGATGAACAGGTGTCCGCGCTCGGCCATTACGATGCGCAGGCGCGGCAATTCGGCGCGCGGGACGCCGTGGATGCCGCGGCGCTTGGCTTCGAAATGAACCGCAGCAAAACAAGCCACATAGTAAAGGATCGCCGGGATGATCGCCCAGATCACAACCTGCCCGTAAGGCACTGCCAGAAACTCAGCCATGACGAAGGCGGCGGCGCCCATGATCGGCGGCATGATCTGTCCGCCGGTGGAGGCTGTCGCCTCGACGCCGGCGGCGAAATGCGGCGGAAAGCCAGAGCGCTTCATCAGCGGGATTGAAATGGGACCGTCGACCATAACGTTGGCAACCGCGCTGCCGGAGATGGTGCCGAACAGACTCGAGGAAATGACCGACACCTTCCCCGGGCCACCCGCGCTATGGCCGGTCAAGGCCATTGCGAAATCCATGAACAACTGCCCGACGCCGGTTTTCTCCATAAAGCTGCCGAACACGACGAAAATAATCACGAATGATGCCGACACCGCGAGCGCCTGACCGAAAATACCCTCCGTGGTCATGTAAAGCTGGTCGAGGATGCGCATCGGCTCGAGCCGGGCGATAAGCAGTCCGTACAGCAGGAACAGGATGGAGGTGACCGGCAGCGACAGGTCGACGGCACGCCGTGTCGCCTCGGTTACGGTCACCACCAGGACCGTACCAAAAAACATGTCGGCCCAGGTCAGATCGTCGATGTAGTAGATTCGCGTGATGACATATTCGTAATTGATGAAAAGATAAAGCAACGACGCGACGCCGGCGACCAGCCAACCATAGTCAATGGCATTCGGGATTTCACGGTGCACGCCGACCTTGCTGCCGTAGATCAGAAACGCCAGCACCAGCGCGAACATCAAATGGGTGCCGCGGAAGATGATCGCCTCCGGCGATCCCGCAACGATCACCCAGCCATGGTAAAGAACCATCGCAACGCCGACCACGGTCACCGCGACGCGAATAACGCCAGCGTAACTCAACTCGAACTTCAAGGCTTGCATGGGGCTCTACGCCGAAAGTTGCCGGCCATACCCCGCGGGTAGGGCCGGCAATCTCGTTACTGGGTCAGCACGGTGATGCCGGCTTCTTTGTAGAACTTCGCCGCGCCCTTATGGAACGGCACGCCAATGTCTTCCGCCATATCCTTCGGCGTCAGTCCGACGATCGCCTTGTTGACCAATGCCATCTGGCTAACGTTCTGCGCCATGGTCTTGGTCATGGCGTAGACTGTGTCCTCAGGCAGCTTGCAGGATGCGACGATGTGTGTCGCGTAGCCGATCACCTTCACGTCCTTGTCCTGCTTGGGATAGGTGCCCTTGGGGACGGTGACCAGCGTGTAGCCGGGATTGAGCTTGCGCATCGCGTCGAGCTGGTCGGAGAGGTCAAGCAGCTTTATCTCGCGCGCCGAGGCAAGGTCCATGACCGCGCCGGACGGAATCGTGGTGCCGAGCGTGAAGGCGACCGCATGGCCATCCTGCACCTGGGCAACAGCATCGGTGTAGGAAACAAAGCTCATCTTGAGGTCGTTGTAGGTGATGCCGTTCACTTGAAAGATCTGCTTGGTGATTTCCTCGGCGGTATTGCCGCGCGGCTGGGCGGCGACCGACTTGCCCTTGAGATCCTTCACCGAATTCACACCGGCGTCGGCGCGAACCACGACCTGGAAAAATTGCGGATAAAGCGTAGCGATGTTGCATACGTTCGTGTGCGGCTTGGTGAACGGCGGCCTGCCGGCGACCGCATCGACAGTGGAAATTGAATTGCCAAATCCGACATCGGTCTTGCCTTCCTCGATGCCGCGAACATTCGCTATGCCGGCGCCGGGCAGCGACTGCACCGCGAGACCGGGCACCGCCTTTTCCCATAGATCCTTGAGCTGGCCGCCGAGCGGAACCCACACACCGCCTTGCGGGCCGGTCATCAACTTCAGTTCCGCCGCAGTAGCCGGCGCAGTGACCGTGAAAGCCAGGCCCAGGCTCAAGCCGAGCACCTTGATCGACGTTTTCATTGCGCTTCCCTCCTCACGCCCTGCGCTTTGTCGCGCGGGTTTTTGCTATTCAATTTGGGTGGCGAGTTTCGTTACCCGGCGCAGCGTACGCGGCGGCGCCCGCCCTGCACAAGGCCTTGGGGCGCTCATGCAGGGCGCGCAGCCTGCCGGCCGGAACTACCGCTGTTGCGGCGCCCATTCGCCGCGAATATGCCGGGTACCGACGTCGCTTGACGGGCTAGTTGACCGAAAGGTTGGCGGCGCGAACCACCTTTTCCCATTTGGCCGTCTCATCCGCGACAAGCCTGCCGAAATCGGCCGCCGAGCCCGGGATCGGCGTGCCGCCGAGATCCTTGAGCTTGGTAAGCACAGCCGGATCCTTGAGCGCCAGGTTGATCTCCTTGTTGAGGAGATCGACGATGTCCGTCGGTGTCCCGTGCGGAACGCCGAAGCCGAAGAATGCGCTTGCCTCGTAGCCCGGCACTGTCTCGGCGACGGTCGGAACATCGGGTAATTCGTCCGAACGCTTCAAAGTCGTCACTGCAAGTGCTCGCAGCGTTCCGGCTTTGATGTGCGCGATCGATGACGGCAAATTGTCGAACGTTATTTGTACCTGGCCGCCGAGAAGATCGGTAAGCATCGGCGCCGAGCCCTTGTACGGCACGTGCGTCATCTTTGTTCCGGTCATCATCTTGAACAGCTCGCCGGAAAGATGGATCGACGTGCCGTTGCCGGACGATGCGACGTTCACCTTTTCCGGATTGGCTTTCACGTAAGCAATTAACTCGGCGACGGTCTTGGCGGGAACGGATGGATGCACCTCCATTACATTCGGCACGCGGATGACGCCCGCGACCGGATCGATGTCGTGCAAGAAGACAAAATTGAGGTGCTTGTAGAGCGAAGCGTTGATAGTGTTGGCCGGGTTCACCAGGATTAGCGTGTAGCCGTCGGGGGCCGCCTTGGCGACCGCTTCGGTCGCGAGATTGTTGCCGGCCCCGGGACGATTCTCGACGATGAACTGCTGGCCGAGCCGTTTGCTCAGCCAATCGCCTATCAACCGGGCCACGATGTCGGTAGAGCCACCCGCCGGATAACCGACGATGATGCGAGGTGGCCGCGTCGGGTAGTCGAGAGCGGCGGCACCGGCGACCTGAACAAACACGAGGCCGGCCACCACAAGCGCCGTCCTAAAAACGGACGTCAATAAACGTTGCATAAATTGCACCCTTCCCGGTTAGAACGGACGTGACGTTATGCGGGGGCCCCAGCCCCGGGGCAATACGACAAAGGCCTATCCCGCAGACGCGAGGGCCATCCCTGAACAGTCTCTTAACGATGGCGTCCTAGATTCGGGCGCATGTGGCAGCCCCCGTGGAGTTCCAGCTCGCTATGACCGCGCGTAAGTCGTCCCACCGCCGTTGGATGTTGCGCGATATCCCGCGCACCTACGTGCTGCTTGTCTGGCTTGCCTTCGGCGTCGCCCTTCTCATCTATTCCAACGACTGGCACCCGAGCGGCTGGACCGCGCTGCGCGAGGAGGCGACCGCCCCGAAACCGCCGGTTTCCGTGACCGAGCAATACACCGGCTCGATCATCATCGTTCCGACGCGCGGCGAGGATTGCCGGCAGATGATGCTCGACAATCGCACCGGAAGAATGTGGGACAAAGGGGTCGTCAATTGCTACGAGGCGGTGTCTCGCCCGGAAAAAGATCAGCGCGGCGGAATGAGCTCATTGCGCATCAACGCGATCGGCAAGGCATTTAACCGCCGCGACGAATAAGCGGCGGCTTTTATATCGCCAAAAGCGGCCCTAGGTGGCCCGTTTCACATTCAGGCAGAGCGCAGTATCATTAAGTGCGCGGTACGGTTTGACAAAAACGGATCGCCTCCGAGGGCAGATGTCGCGCGAAAACGACGGCTTCGAATTTCATCAGACAACGCTGCAGCGGCTTCTGGACGTAGCCTATCGCATTATCAACGTCTTCGTGCGGTGGGACCGGCTTCCGATGCTCATGGCGGCCGTCAATATTGCCGTCTTTCGTGACAGGCTGCGCGCCCACAATCTTCATCATACCGGCTACGGCGTCCCATCGGCCAACAAGTGGAAACCTGGTTACGAGCGCTGGCGGTCTGCCGACGGTTCATACAACTGCCTTGCGCATCCGCGCATGGGAATGGCGGGAACGCGGTTTGCACGCAACATTCCCTTGGGCGAAGGCGTGCCCGAGACCGGCGAGGCGCTGCTCGAGCCAAGTCCCCGCGTGATATCGCGCGAGCTGCTGGCGCGGCATGAGTTCATTCCCGCCACCACTCTCAACCTTCTCGCGGCCGCCTGGATCCAGTTCGAGATCCATAACTGGTTCAGTCACGGAGCGCCTGAGAAAGGAAACGAATTCAAAGTCCCGCTGCCACTTGGTGACGACTGGCCGGAGAAATCCAACGGCTGCATGCACATCCAGCGCACGACGCCCGATACCACACAGCGCGAGCCCTGGCTGGGCGCCACGCCGACATTCCGCAACCTCAATTCGCATTGGTGGGATGCAGGACAAATTTACGGCCACGACCACGCCACGCAGATGAAAATTCGTTCCAAGCGGGACGGCAAGATCAGGTTCGATGGCAAGATGCTGCCGGAAGATCCGGACCACAAGGGCATCGATTTCACCGGGTTCAATGATAACTGGTGGATCGGACTGGCCCTTCTGCACAACCTGTTCGCGCAAGAGCACAACTCGATCTGCGATGCGCTGAAGTCAGCTTATCCGGACTGGAATGACGAAGAGTTGTTCCAGCACGCGCGGCTGATCAATGGCGCGCTGATTGCGAAAATCCACACCGTCGAATGGACCCCCGGAATCCTGGCGCATCCGGCACTTCAGTTTGGCATGCCCGCCCAATGGTCGGGGGTGCCCCAACGCTGGATGCATTTGTTGCTGGGCGAGGACAACGAAGTTTCCCGCGGCATCGTAGGCTCGGCCACCGACCAACA
>DASSYU010000576.1:0-4212 GCA_035703125.1 Pseudolabrys sp.
GGAAGCCGGCGATCGATGCCGCATAGCCGGCGTTCTGCTCGTGGCGGAACGAAATGACGCGAATGCCGGAGGCCTGCGCCATGCGGCCGAAATCCGTGATCGGAATTCCCGGCACACCGTAGATCGTGGTCAGGCCGTTGAGCTTGAGCGCATCGATGATGAGGTGAAATCCGTCGGTCAACTCCTGTTCCGCTTCCGGTGCGGTTTCGGGCTTTGCCTTCACTGCTGCTTCGGCCATGGGTATCTCCCGTCGCTTTATTCGTTCAATCGAGATAATCGGCATAGCGCGCCACGTGATCGGCGAGGCCGAGCGCGTGGTCGCGCACCAGTTCTTCCGCGCGATCGGTCGCACGGGCTTCAAGTGCTTCAATGATGTTCATGTGGTCGCGGATCGAGCGGTCGGCGCGATCCTGCTCGCCGATGGTCGTGCGGCGGATCATGCGCATATGCGTGAACAGATTCTCGGCGAGGTCGATCAACACATCGTTTCGGCTGAGCCGGATGATGGTCTGATGAAACTCGATGTTGACGTCGGAGTATTCGTCGAGGTGCGCGCGCAGTTTGCCGTTCTCGAAGGTCGCAAACATCTTGCGCAGGCCCGCGATCTCCCCGTCGGCCGCGGTCTGGGTGATGAGCCGCGCCGCCATGCTTTCGAGCGCCGCCCAGGCGGTGATCATCTCGATCACCTCGCGCTTCGTCTTGCGCACCACATAGATGCCGCGCCGCGGCACCGAGCGAACGAAGCCCTCGCTCTCAAGCTGCGCCATGGCTTCGCGCACCGGCGTGCGGCTGATGCCGAAATCCTGCGCCAGCTTGCGCTCGTCCAGCCGGATGTCATCGCGGCTGCGGTAGATGTCCATCGCCACGATCGCGTTCTTCAAGGCGGTGTAGGCCTTGTGCTTGAAACTGGGAGTGACGTCGATCGGTGCCAGCCTCGGCTGCGCGCCCAGCGGAACGCGGGCGGCGGCAGCTTGGCTGCGGCCAGAAACGCCAACAGAACGGGGGCTACGGCTACGGGTACTCATAGCTGGTATACAATATGCCAGTTCAATGGATAGGTGCAACCTGGGTTAGGGCACGGCCTCGCCGCCGACCCGGGCGGCGAAGGGCGGCTCACTCCGCCAGCCGCAATCCCTTCTTGCCGAAACCCATCCTCGCCCAGCCCGCCTGGATAATGGGCCAGAACAGCGCGATCAGACCGAGGACCATGATCGTGGCCACCAGCGCGTTCGAGAAGAAGACGCCGAAGCCGCCCTGCGAGGCGAGCAGCGATTGCCGGAAGGACTCTTCCGCTTTGTCGCCCAAAACGATGGCCAGGACCAACGGCGCCAGCGGGTAGTTGCACTTCTTCATGAAATAGCCAGCGATACCAAACACCAGCATCATCACCACGTCGAAAGTGTTATTGTGCACTGTGTATGCGCCAATGGCGCAAAGCACCATGATGACCGGCGCGATGACGCTGAAAGGAATCTTCAAAATGGAGGCAAACAGCGGCACGCAGGTCAGAACGACAAGCAGGCCGACGATATTGCCCATGTACATACTGGCGATCAGGCCCCAGACGAATTCCTTCTGCTCGACGAAGAGCAGCGGTCCGGGTTGCAGACCCCAGATCAGCAGGCCGCCCAACAGCACCGCTGCAGTGGGCGAGCCTGGCACGCCGAGCGCGATCATCGGCAGGAGCGCCGAGGTGCCGGCAGCATGCGCCGCAGTCTCCGGCGCAACCACGCCTTCGATCTGACCGGTGCCGAATTTGTCGCCGCGTTTCGAGATGCGCTTGGCGATGCCGTAGCTCATGAACGATGCCGGCGTTGCTCCGGCCGGGCTGATGCCCATCCAGCACCCGATGAGGCACGAGCGCAGCGACAACATCCAGTAGCGTGGCAACTCAGCCCAGGTCTGAAAGACGACCCTCGGATTAAGCTTCGCGATAGTGCCGCGGAAGCTCAGTCCCTCCTCCATAGTCAACAATATTTCGCCGATACCGAAAAGGCCGATAACTGCGATCAGGAAATCGAAGCCGCTGAGCAGCGTTTCGAATCCGAAGGTCAGGCGCAGTTGTCCGGTGACCTGGTCAAGACCAACCGAGCCGAGCGCGAAGCCGAGCATCATCGAGGCCACCGTCTTGAACGGCGGTTCCTTGCTCAAACCGACGAAACTGCAGAACGCGAGGAAATAGACCGAGAAGATCTCCGGCGGACCAAATCGCAAGGCAAAATTGGCGACCAACGGCGCCACCAGGGTAATCATGATGACCGCGAACAACGCGCCAACGAAGGATGATGTGAATGCGGCGGTGAGCGCCTCGCCGGCGCGCCCCTGTTGGGCCATTGGATAGCCGTCGAACGTGGTCGCCACCGACCAGGGCTCGCCCGGTATGTTGAACAGAATCGAGGTGATTGCCCCGCCGAACAGAGCGCCCCAGTAGATGCACGAAAGCATGATAATCGCCGAGGTCGGCGACATGCTGAAAGTGAGCGGCAGCAGGATGGCCACGCCGTTGGCCCCACCGAGGCCCGGCAGCACGCCGACGATCACGCCGAGCACGATACCGACAACCATGAGCACCAGGTTGTACGGCTGCAGCACGACCGAAAAGCCGTGCATAAGATTACCAATGTCTTCGAACATGTTTGCACTTCCTTGAACCGCTGGCGATTGCGCGCCCGCGGCAACCATTCTTGGGCTCCGATTGCTCGGATCGAGTCGCAGCCCTATTTGACGTTTTGCTTGCGCTTGATCTTTCCCATCCTCAATTCCGAATCAAGGACAGGCTGAAGGGATCACGCGCTAGAACCCCAGCAGTCTTTCTATCGGCCCTTTCGGCAAGGGCACGAGAAACCAGCCCTCGAACGTCACAAAAACGATGAGCGGCACCATAATCGCGATGGGGACGGCGACTACCCAGCGATATTTGCCCAGCCACATCATGAAGGACGCGATCAAGAGCGCGGAAGCCACGTAGATCCCGATCAAGGGAATAATTGAGACATAGACTGCCGTCGGTATCACCACCGACAGCACCTTTGCGAGCTGACCCCAGGTCGCAAAACGCGCGCCGTGGTTCCCCTTGACGAACACCTGGACAAGATTGACGGCGCTGGACAAGACGATGATCACCCCAAGATAGAACGGAAAGAACCCCGCCCTCGGGCCCTCGTCGCCCCAGCCGATGCCGACCCTGGTGCCGCCGATAATGGCAATGAGGCCGAGGGCCGCCACAACAATGGCTACCCCCGCCTCGACGCTCCGGTGGGACGGACCCGCCCCACCGGAATCATTCGCGGTTTCGCTCATTACAACCTCAAGTGACTGCGCTTGACCGCAGGATTAGTTGGTCTTGGCGAGGAAGCCGGCGTCTTTCATCAAGCCTTCATGCAGTTTTTCGGCATTGGCGACCCATTTCGCATAGTCGTCGCCGGTCATGAAAGTCTGGTTGAAGGCTCCGTCGTCCATCAGCTTCTTCCACTCGGGCGTTTCGCGCACTTTCTTGAACAGGTCAACATAGTAGGCGACCTGGTCCTTCGTGACGCCCGGGGGCATGAAGTAGCCGCGCAGCATCAGGTATTCGACGTCGAGCCCTTGCGACTTGCAGGTCGGAATGTCGTTCCACGACATATCGCCCGCGATCTTTTCTTTATAGTCGAGCTTCTTGCCGTCGAAGACGCAGAGCGGCCGCAGCTTGCCGGCACGCCAATGGGCAACAGCCTCGATCGGATTGTTCACGGTCGAGTCGACGTGTCCGCCGACGAGTTGAACGGCGACCGCACCGCCGCCTTTGTACGGGATGTAAGTCATCTTCTTGCCCGTCGCCTTTTCAAGCGCGACTGTGATGATCTGGTCTTCCTGCTTCGATCCCGTGCCACCCATCTTGAAGGTGTTGTCGGGCGCGGCCTTGATCGCATCGACATAGTCCTTGACGGACTTGTACGGTTTGTCGGCGTTGACCCATAGAACGAACTCGTCGAGCGCCATCATCGAGACCGGCGTGAGATCCTTCCAGTTGAACGGAATGCCGGTCGCAAGCGGCGTCGTGAACAAATTCGACAACGTGATGATCAGCTTGTGGCCGTCGCCTTTGGCGTTCTTCGCGGCCAGAAAGCCTTCGCCGCCCGCGCCGCCCGACTGGTTGATCACGACAACCGACTGCTTGGACAGGTTATGCTTCGTAATAATGCCCTGCATCACGCGGGCCATCTGATCGGCGCC
>DASSYU010000364.1:0-3699 GCA_035703125.1 Pseudolabrys sp.
GCAAGCTCGTCGGCCAAAGCTTTCTCCGCATTGGCTTGGAGATTTGCATCGATGGTAGTCTGAACCGTGATGTCTTGCTCGACGCGGCCGAGCGTGTCGTTGAGCGCGTCCATGACCCAGTCCGCGACATAATTGACGGAACCGGTATTCGCCTGCGCCACGATGCGCGGTGGGCGCGCCACAGCGGTGCGCTCGGTCGAATGCGATATGAATTTGAGCTCCGCCATGGCGGCGAGCACGGCCTTCGCACGCTTTTCGGCACCGTCGAAGTTGCGTGTGGGTGCAAGACGTGACGGTGACTTCACGACTCCCGCCAGCAGCGCCGCCTCGGCGACCGTGATCTGGCGTGCCGACTTTCCGAAATAATGCTGCGAAGCCTGTTCGATACCATAGGCGCCTGAGCCGAAGTAAACCCGGTTGAGATAGAGTTCGAGAATCTGCGTCTTGGAGAACTTGCGCTCGAGCCAGATTGCGAGCAGCGCCTCCTGCAGCTTGCGATTGATCGTGCGCTCCTGTGTGAGGAAGAGATTCTTTGCAAGCTGCTGCGTAATCGTCGAGCCACCTTGCGCAACCCCGCGGTGAAGCACATTGGCGACCAAGGCGCGGCCTATCCCGTAGGGATCGACGCCACTATGCTCGTAGAAGCGCCGGTCCTCGATGGCGATGAAGGCTTTGGGAACGTAGGCCGGTAATTCCTTCAAAGGCAGCGGCGCGCCGGCAAGGTCGCCGCGGCGGGCCAGCGCACGGCCCTGGAAGTCGACGACCTGGATCGACGGCGGGCGTTTGGGAATTTCCAGCGACTGGATCGGCGGCAGATGAGCGCCGACCCAGGCAACGAAACCGGCGCCGCCGATCGCAACCCAAAGGCCGACGACCAGCGTCCAATATACAAGGCGGACGATGAGCCTCCGCTTACCGCGGGCTGGGCGTGACTTGCGCGCGCGCGTCTTGCGCCGTTTCGCCGTTGGTCTGCTTTTCGGAGCAGGCTTTTCCTCGGTCGGCGCGGGCCGATCGTCGGCGGAAACGTGCAGTTCCGGGCTCTTGTCGAACACCGGCTCCCGCCGATCGCCTGCTTGTCCCCGTTTCGACGCCATAACGCGACCCATATTACGCCGGCGGACACGAGCGCCGGCCCCCGAAATCACGCTATGCGCGCTGATTTAAGGGGCCGTTAAGGGATCTATTGGGGGTGTGATTTTGATCAATATACAACGTGTATGGATTTGTTATGCGTTTTCGCAAAGTTATCGATGGGTCCAATCAATGAATGCTGAATCACGTCCGCAATTGAAGGTCAGGCGAGTGAACCTCGATACCGGCCGTGAAAACGTGGTGGTGATTTCGCGCCGGTCCAGGGCGTTGCGCCCTGAAGTCTTTCGTGGCTTCAGCCGCGTCGAACTCCGTTGCGGCGAAAAGGTCCTGCTGGCAACCCTGCTGATAACCGACGACGGCTTGGTTGGCATTGATGAGATCGGACTTGCCGAGCCCGCATTCCGCCGTTTCGCCGAGCAGGCCGGATGTCTCGTGACCGTTTCGCCCGCAATGCGACCGAATAGTCTGGACGCCGTTCGCGCGAAAATTCAGGGGCGAGCACTCGACAATAACGAAATAAAAGCCATCATCGACGACATCAGCCATTATCGCTATTCCGATATGGAGATCGCCGCTTTCCTTGTCAGTTCGGCAAATTTTATGACGAGCGGCGAACTGCTCGCCCTATCGAGCGCGATGGCGCAGGCCGGAACCCAACTGAAGTGGAACCGGCCGATTATCGTCGACAAGCACTGTATCGGCGGCATTCCGGGCAATCGCACATCAATGGTCGTCGTCCCCATTGTTGCTGCGCATGGGTTGACGATCCCGAAGACGTCCTCACGCGCGATAACCTCGCCCGCCGGCACAGCCGACACGATGGAAGTGCTGGCGCGTGTCGATCTCGGCGTCGAAGAGATGAAAGAAGTGGTGAATGCATGCCATGGCTGTCTGGTTTGGGGCGGTCATGTCAACCTCTCGCCTGCCGACGACATTCTTATCTCAGTTGAGCGTCCGCTCAGCATTGATACCCGCGAGCAGATGGTGGCTTCGATTATGTCGAAAAAGCTCGCGGCCGGCTCCACGCATTTGCTCATTGATCTTCCTGTTGGTCCCGCCGCTAAGTTGACCACGGCGGCGGATGCGATGAGGCTCCGCAAACTGTTTGAGTTTGTCGGTGACCATTTTGGCATTTCGGTCGAAGTCGTCACCACTGACGGTCGCCAGCCAGTCGGCAGCGGCATTGGACCGGTGCTTGAATCGCAGGATGTCATCGCAGTCTTGTCGAACGCGCCCGGCGCGCCCACCGACCTGCGCGAGAAGTCGCTGCGGCTTGCCGCCCATCTTCTTGAATATGATCCCGATCTGCGCGGTGGTAGCGGCTATACGCGCGCGCGAGAATTGCTCGAGACCGGAGCGGCGCTCAAGCAGATGCACAAGATCATTGAAGCTCAGGGGCCATCTGCTTGCCGCACCGATGTCGGCAATCTGGCCGCCGACATTTGCGCCGAACGGGACGGGGTCGTCGAGGGAATCGACTGCCTGCGGCTCAATCGCCTGGCACGCACTGCCGGTGCGCCGATTGACAAAGGTGCCGGCATCAAAGTGTTTAAGAAGATCGGCGACCGGGTAGGGCAGGGAGAGCCGCTCTATCGCATCCACGCCTATGACGCTTCCGAATTCGATCTTGCAGTAACTGCCGCACGCAGAAATGTCGGCTATGTCGTTGGCCCGAATGGCCTCGCGAGCAAGTGGTGAATAAAGCAACTGTCCATGGGCTGCCACCGGCGATCAACGATGCGGAGCGGCTTGCATTGCATCTTGGGGTGTCGATGCATGCGGTTGATGTGCATCGGTTCCCTGACGGCGAACTACGCGTTACGGTCGGACCCGTCTCCAATACAACGATCGTCTATGCTTCGCTCGACCAGCCCAACGATAAGCTGTTGGCACTGCTGTTCGCGGTTGAGGCGTTTCGTCGGGAGGGCGCACGCCGGCTGGTCTTGGTTGCTCCTTATCTCTGCTACATGCGCCAGGACGCCTCCTTTCACAAAGGCGAGGCGATCAGTCAAAAAGTCGTCGGCCGGTTGCTCGCAGACCGCTTTGACCGTGTCATTACCGTCGACGCGCATCTGCATCGCACCGGGACCATAGAGGAAGTTTTCCCGCAGATTGAAAGCGATGACCTTTCTGCGATGCCTGCCATTGCCGATGCCCTGCGTGCCGCCAATGTGTCGAGCGACACTATCGTCGTAGGGCCCGATGAGGAGTCCGGCCCCTGGGTCGGCGATCTCGCCAACCGACTCCGGCTCAAGCACGCAATTGGCCGGAAAACCCGCCGTGACGATCGCTCGGTCGAGGTTATCTTCACGGATTCCGGCTTAATCACGGGCCGGCCAGCGCTGTTTGTCGACGATATAGTTTCGTCCGGGGGAACGCTGATCTCGTGCACAAAGGCGCTCATTTCGGCCGGCGTGACCGCGGTCGATGCCATCGTTACTCATGCATTATTCGCGCCCCAGATGACGCAAACCTTCCTTGATGCGGGAGTGCGCTCGATCCGTTCCACGACCAGCGTGCCACATCCGACAAACGCGATCGCGCTCGACGGTGTCCTGGCGGATGCCCTGCGAAAGGAAGTCGATTTATGAGCGTTACGTTGCGATT
>DASSYU010000476.1:0-3494 GCA_035703125.1 Pseudolabrys sp.
CGCAGTGCAGCCTTGCCGCTCATCGAGCGATTTCTTGCCGCCGCACCGAACGTGGAAGTCGTGTGGCTGTCGG
This sequence comes from Pseudolabrys sp., assembly GCA_035703125.1. Classification (GTDB taxonomy): domain Bacteria; phylum Pseudomonadota; class Alphaproteobacteria; order Rhizobiales; family Xanthobacteraceae; genus Pseudolabrys. The sequence goes on from DASSYU010000476.1 coordinate 74, forward strand.
ACGGCGTCGATCTCGGCAAAGGTGCGACGTTCGTCGACGGCTTGAAGCGCGCACTGGGAAACCAACCGCTCAGCATCGTCGAAGGCGGACTGCCTATCCCGCATGCGCTCGCAGCTGCCGACAACGCAGCGGGCGCGCTGACCGTAAAGGTGCTGCGCGCCCAAACCGGCGCGGGCGACATCGGAATGGTGACCGCCATCGACCTCAAGGGCCTGCCATTGGGCGAGGCGCCTTTCAACTTCAAGTCCGGAGATCGCGAAACCGACGCGGTGATCGATCTCCCCGTCGAAATTCGCAACGACGTCGCACGCCTCGAAATTGTCGGCGAGCGCTCGGCGGGCGCTGTGCAGCTCTTGGACAAGAGGTGGCGGCGGCGCACGGTCGGCGTCGTATCCGGATCGACCGCGGACCGTTCGCAGCCGTTGATCGGCGCGACCTACTACCTCGCGCGCGCACTCAACCCGTTCGCTGACGTGCGGCTTGCCGAAGGCGTTGCGCCGGCCGAAGCCATCACCCAGTTCCTCGACCGCAAACTGCCGATGCTGATCCTTGCCGATGTCGGCAACGTCAACGAGGCGGTCGATCAGCTCAACAAATGGATCGACAATGGCGGCGTGCTTGTGCGCTTTGCCGGGCCGCATCTCGCCGGCGCCGACGACAAGCTCGTGCCGGTGAAGCTGCGCCGCGGCGGCCGCACGCTCGGCGGCAGCCTGAGCTGGGACAAGCCGCAGCAACTCGCCGCTTTTTCGCGCGAGGGTCCGTTCAACGGCATGCCGGTCCCGACCGACGTCACCGTCACCCGCCAGGTGCTGGCCGAGCCCGACTCGCAGCTCACCGATCGGACCTGGGCGACGCTTGCCGACGGCACCCCGCTCGTCACCGCCGAGCGGCGCGGCAAGGGGCTGATCGTGCTCTTCCATGTAACGGCTGACACTCGCTGGTCGGATCTCCCCCTGTCCGGCGCATTCGTCGACATGCTGCGCCGCCTGGTGACACTGGCCGGATCGAGCGCAGCCGCAGAGGCCAGCAACTCGGCCAACGAAGCAGCCGGTGGCCGAGCGGCACAGGTCGTGCCGCCGACCCGCGTGCTGGATGGCTTTGGCGCATTCTCGACCCCGCCACCGACGGCACGCCCCATCCCCAGCAATTACACCCAGCGCGGCAACCTCGATCACCCGCCCGGTTTCTACGGACCACCCGAAGGGCTGGTCGCGGTGAACACGCTCGCGCCGGACGACCGCCCCGTGCCGCTTGATGCGTCGTCGCTCAATGCGCGCGTCGATGCATACCGGCAAGGCGAGCCGCTCGACCTGCGCGGACCGATATTCCTGGCCGCGCTGGCATTGCTCGTGATCGATGCGCTGGTCGTGATCTGGCTTTCGGGCGGCCTGTCGATCATGCGTCCGCGCCGCCGCGCCAGTGTCGCGTTGATTGCGTTCGGATTGTTGTGCGGTCTTGGCGTGCCACAGGACCTCGCGCAAGCGCAGAGTCCGCCCCGACAGCCGCCATTGATTGGTCCCGTGATGCCGACCCGACCGATCCAAGCGCCGTCGCCAGCTCCGGGTCCGAACGCCACCACCGATGAGTTCGCCCAGAAAGCAACGCTGCAGACACACCTCGCCTATGTCATCACCGGCGACGCCGCCGTCGACGAGGTGAGCAAGAACGGGCTGCAGGGCCTGACCTTGTTCCTCGCCCAGCGCACGGCGCTGGAAGCCGGCGACCCGATCGGGCTCGATCCCGCCCGCGACGAACTCGCTTTCTTTCCGCTGATCTACTGGCCGATTGCGCCGGGCGCGCCGAAACCGACGCAGGCGGCGCTCGACAAGATCGACGCGTACATGAAGCGCGGCGGCACCGTGGTGTTCGACACGCGCGACGCGATCGACGCGCCGGCGGGCCGCGGCGGCGAGATGCGCGGGGCCGGCATGGTCGCATTGCGATCGATCCTGTCCTCACTCGACATTCCCGAGCTCGAGCCGGTGCCGCACGATCACGTGCTCACCAAGACATTCTTTCTTCTGCGCGATTTTCCAGGCCGCTTCACCAACGGGCAACTGTGGGTCGAGGCCTTGCCCGCCGCCGGCGAGGAAGAAGAGAGCAATCGACCTGCACGCGCAGGCGACGGCGTGTCCTCGATCCTGATCACGTCGAACGATCTGGCAGGAGCCTGGGCGCTGCGCCCTGACGGGCAGCCGATGCTGCCGCTGGTGCCGGGCGAGCCGCGCCAGCGCGAGCTGGCGTTCCGCGCCGGCGTGAACATCGTAATGTATGCCATGACCGGCAACTACAAGGCCGATCAGGTGCATATCCCCGCCTTGCTGGAACGCCTGGGGCAGTAGGAGCGTATGGTGAACCTCGGCATTTCATTTGCCCCGCTGGTCCCCTCCTACGTCGTGTGGGCTGCCTTCGCCGTCGCCGCGCTAATTTCGATTGTTTTGCTGCTTGCGCGCAGCCGCGGCGCACCGCTGCGCGCGCTGGCGCTGGCGCTGATGGTGCTGGCGCTCGCCAATCCTTCGCTCACGCGCGAAGATCGTGACCCTATCCCCTCCGTCGCCGCGGTTATCGTCGACAAGAGCCCGAGCCAGAGCTTCGGCGACCGCGCGCAGCAGACCGAAGCCGCGCGTGCCGCCCTCGTCGAGCGGCTTAAACGGATTCCCGGCCTCGAAGTGCGTGTGGCGGAAGCCGGCGCGGCGGATGGAGAAACCGACGGGACCAAACTGTTTGCGGCCCTTTCCTCCACGCTCGCCGATGTTCCGCCTGACCGCGTCGCCGGTGCCGTCCTGATCACTGATGGCCGCGTGCACGACGTCCCGGCAGACGCATCCGCGCTCGGTTTTTCGGCCCCGTTGCATGCGCTGGTTACCGGCCACAAGGACGAAATCGACCGCCGCATCGTGCTCACGCAGACACCGCGTTTCGGAATCGTCGGGCAATCGCAGACGATCGGCTTCCGCGTCGAGGACCAGGGCGCGAAGATCGGCGCCGCCGAAGTCACCGTGCGCCGTGACGGCGAGGTGCTCAGCAAGCGCGTGGTGACCGTTCACACCGACATCAAGTTCAATGTGCCGATCCCGCACGCAGGGCCGAACATTGTCGAGATCGAAGCGTCCCCGCTCGATGGCGAACTGACGCCGGTCAACAATCGCGCGGTCGTCTCGATCGATGGCGTACGCGACAAGTTGCGCGTGTTGCTTGTCTCGGGCGAGCCGCATGCCGGCGAGCGCACGTGGCGCAACCTGCTCAAGTCGGACGCTTCCGTCGATCTGGTGCACTTTACCATTCTGCGCCCGCCGGAAAAGCAGGACGGCACGCCGATCAACGAGCTGTCGCTGATCGCGTTTCCGACCCGCGAGCTGTTTCAGCAGAAGATCGGCGAATTCCAGCTCATCATCTTCGACCGCTATGCCAGGCAGGGCGT
>DASSYU010000516.1:0-4527 GCA_035703125.1 Pseudolabrys sp.
CGGGGAGCCCCAGTCGCCGCCCTGGGCGACGTAGCGCGTGTAGCCAAGGCGCTTCATCAGCTCCGCCCAGGCGCGGGCGATGCGGTCGGGATTCCAGCCCGTGCCCTTTGGCTTGCCGGAGAAGCCGTAGCCGGGCATCGACGGAATCACCAGATGGAAAGCGTCCGATGCGTTTGCGCCATGCGCCGTGGGGTTGGTGAGTGGATCGATAATCTTCAGCTGCTCGATGACAGACCCGGGCCATCCGTGCGTGACAATGAGCGGCAATGCATTTTCATGCTTCGAACGAACGTGAATGAAATGAATGTCGAGCCCATCAATCTCGGTGATGAACTGCGGCAAGGCGTTCAGCCGCGCCTCCACCTTGCGCCAGTCGTAGTCCGTGCCCCAGTACCGCACGACCTCCTGGAATTTTGCGAGCCGCACGCCCTGCGACCGATCATTGACGGTCTCTGGGTCCGGCCATCGCGTGGCCGCGATGCGCCGGCGGAGATCGAGGAGCTGCTCGTCCGGAACGGAGATGCGGAAGGGACGAATGGCTTCGCCTGGGGACGCAGCGGCGAGTTGCCGCGGCAGGAGGCTTGCTGCACCCGCGACTGCGATTCCCATCCCTGCGATGCCCAAAAGTCGGCGGCGACCATGGTCGACACCTGCGGACGCATTAATCGAATCCATGCTGGATGTCCTTCAACCCGGTTTTCCGGCGCATGATTGTCCGAATCGTCAACGTCGTATCGAGTTGGACCTTGGTCCCATAAGCGCCGCGTAACTGTCCGCTCAACCTCCGAGAGCAGACTTTCGCGAAACCACCGGCGTAAGCGCTCAGATGGCCTTCGAGTTGGGCCGAGTTCCAATGTGCTAAGCTGAATAGATGCGCGATTTTGGTGAGTATTTGCGGGCTTATTGGGCCTATGTCTCGACCAATCTCGGTTGGAGCAAAGCTCTTATTGTTGCAATCGTGTGGCTTGCTGGAATGTTTGCTCCACTCGGAGCAAAGGCGTTAGTAGATTTGCCGAATTGGATCGCTATAACGTGGATGATTGGCTGGGCATTGCTCGGCTATATTTTTGCGCCATACGGAATGTGGAAGGCGCAGCGAAAAAAATAGAAGACACCACCGAATTTCAGCACCCGCTCAAGACGCACAACCCGCCTCTCGGCGGGCGTATTCCTCCTGCACTTTGGCATCACATGACAGATGCTTACGTCGAATAGGCTTGCGGACCGGACCGACGCATTCTCTCCGTGCTGACCAAGTGGTCGCGCATACAGGAGGATCAATCCATGAATGAGGACGCTCAATACAGCTGCGTCGCGACGCAATGTCCTGCCGAGCGGGTTGATGGCCACCGTTGCGGCAGGAATGCCGGCGGCCGCCCTTGCCCAGACGGTTTCTCACACAAGCAAAGGAAACGAGACCATGAACACGATCACCACCAAGGACGGCACGGAAATCTACTTTAAGGATTGGGGCCCCAAGAGCGCCCAACCGATCGTCTTCCATCATGGGTGGCCGCTGAGCGGCGACGATTGGGATACCCAGATGCTCTATTTTCTCGGCAAGGGGTACCGCGTCATCGCTCATGACCGACGTGGCCATGGGCGCTCGGCGCAGATCAGCGATGGTCACGACATGGACCACTATGCCGCTGATGCTTCCGCCGTGGTCGAACATCTTGACCTGAGGAACGCCGTCCACATTGGTCACTCCACCGGTGGTGGCGAAGCGACCCACTACGTCGCACGGCATGGTCAGCCTCAGGGTCGGGTCGCAAAGCTCGTGCTGATTGGCGCCGTGCCACCAATCATGGTAAAGACGCCGGCCAATCCGGGCGGCCTGCCGATCGAAGTGTTCGACGGCTTACGCAAGGCGCTCGCCGACAACCGGGCAAAGTTCTACCTCGATTTGGCGAGCGGTCCCTTCTACAGCTTCAACCGGCCGGGCGCGAAGCCAATTCCCGGCGTCGTCGAGAACTGGTGGCGGCAGTCCATGATGGGGAGCGCCAAGGCAGCCTACGACGGCATCAAGGCCTTCTCGGAGACAGATTTCACCGAGGATCTGAAGATCATCAACGTGCCGACACTCGTGATGCACGGCGACGACGACCAGATCGTGCCGATCGCCGATTCGGCGCTGCTCTCATCAAAGCTCCTGAAAAAAGGGACTCTCAAGGTCTATGAAAAATTTCCGCACGGCATGTGCACCACCCACGCCGATGTGGTGAACCCGGCCCTGCTCGCCTTCATCGCGGATTAGCGCAGACGGCCCTTCACCAAGGGGAGATCGCCGATCAAGGTCGTTCGCAAGATCGGCGATCCTCTCAGAGCACAGCAGAAAGACCCGGGCGTCGACGCCGTATAGGTCGTCAGGAAGCCCAATTCTTCATTGGTATCCAACGCCAGCGACGTAATTGATGAGCAGTTGCTCCTGGTATTCTTCCTGCTCGAAGAGGACTTTGAGCGCGTCGCGGACATCGAGGACGCCAAGTGGCGTCGAGGCGGTGCTGAGCACCGGCATATTCTGAAGGCTCTGCGCCGTCATCCTCTGCCAGGTGGCATAAAGATCATCTTCGGGACGGCACCAAACGATATTCCGGCTCATCAGATTTGCTACCGGCGCCTCTGTCACTCCCACATCCGTCAAATGACGAACGATGTCGGACTTGCTGACGACGCCTGTGGCCCTGTTATTTTCATCGCACACGACGAGGAGGCCTATGCGAGGGTTGGAAAAGGCAGAGGCCGCGGTCTGTAGCGTCGCGTCAATGGCTATCACCACGAGGCGGGCCGAAGTCGCAGAACGTAAGGTCTCTATCAGCATGGATGCCCTTTCTCCTTAGCCCTTCTCCGCTGGGAGCCGATGGAGAGGACGTTTACGCATGGTCGACAATGCGCCAGGGAAATCCAACCGGGCATTGATCAGCCGACGGGAGCCACTCTGCGTTAACGGTTCAGCCAGCGCCGGGCAAATCCGAGCAGGCCTTGCGGCAGGAAGATGATCATCACGATGAAGATGAAACCGAGCGGGATCAGATAGGGGAATTGCTCGCCGAACAGGCGTCCCAGCAACTCGCGCAACAGCAGGAAGAACCCGGCGCCTACGATCGGACCGACCAGGGTACCGATCCCGCCCATGACATTGAAAATTACGGTCTCGCCCGAAACCAGAAAGTAGACGAAATCCGGCGCGGCAAAGCGGTTTTGCAGCGCGTAGAGCACGCCGGCGAGCCCTGCGAAGAGACCTGATAGCATCACCGCCACGATCTTGTAGCGCTCGACCGGATACCCGATGGCGCGCGTGCGCGGTTCGTTCTCGCGGATCGATTGCAGCACCATACCGAATGGCGATCGCATGATGCGTCGCAAGATCAGATAGGACCCGGCCACAACCGCCAGCACGAACCAGTGCAGCGTCTCATTGCTGAAAGGCACCGAATAGATCCACGGGATCGACAGCCGCGGCCTGCTGAAATTGAGTCCGTTCTCGCCGCCGGTCACTTCCGTCCAGGTGAAGATGATGACGTAGAAGATCTGCGCGAAGATCAGCGTCGTTATGGCGAAATAGATGTCCCTCAACCGGGTGGAGAAATAGGCGACGAATGCCGCCACGATGCTCGCGGCTACCAGTCCGAAAATCAGGGCGAGCCACAGATTGGGCGGGCTGACCAGCAGGATGGCCGCTGCCGCACCGTACATGCCCAGGCCGAAAAAGGCCGAATGTCCGAACGAAACCATACCGGTGTAGCCGATGAGAATGTCGGACGACATCGCCAGCAGGCCCCAGATCAGAATCTCGGTCAGGAACCGGCGCCAGAATGGCGGCAGCACCAGCGGCGCGACGATCAGCAACGCCATCACCACGCAAAAGCCGATCCAGAAGACGGCGTTGTGGCTCAATCTGGTCTTCGCGAGCGCCATTGGTTTGTCGATCGGAGTAGTTGTCATTTCGGTGTCGGTACGAAAAGGCCGGTGGGTCGGAACAGCAGCGTGAGGATGAGCACGACGAAGGAGACGATCACCGCTTGCGACGGGTTCACCCAGATCGAGGCGTAGGATTCAAGCAGGCTGACGAAGATCGCGGCCGCGATCGAGCCGCCGAGGTTGCCCATGCCGCCGACCACGACAACGATGAAGGCTTTCAGCACCCAATCGAGGCCCATGGTGTGGTTGACGCCAACCAGTGGGCCGAACAATACGCCACTTGCTGCCGCCATGCCGGCGCCGATGGCGAACACGCCGGTGTGCACCAATGGCACCGGAATGCCCATGGCCTGCGCCATCACGCGGTCCTGCGTGGTCGCCCTGATCCAGATTCCGAACTTTCCGTATTTGAGGAACAGCCAGAACCCGCCAATGATCAAGGCGGAGAGCGCTGCAATCAGGATCCGGTACCAGGGGTATTGGAGATAGAACAACGTGAACTGGCTGGTAATCGGCTCATTGATCTTGCGCGACGACGGCCCGAACTGCCAGAGCGCGTAGTTCTGCAAGATCAGGGAAATGCCGAAAGTGGCGAGGATCGTGTTC
>DASSYU010000083.1:0-3444 GCA_035703125.1 Pseudolabrys sp.
CCCGGGCATTCGCCGGGCCACGTGTTCTTCAAGCTGGAGAGCAAGGGTGAGCGCGCAGCTTTTATCGGCGATGTGTGGCATCACCTGCTGCAGGTCCACTACCCGGACTGGAATTTTCCGAAGAATTCGGATGCAGCTCAAGCACGGGTAAGCCGCCGCAAGGTGCTCGACTACTGCGCCTCAAGCGGTGCGCTGGTGTTTCCGGGCCATGTCGGCCTGCCTTTTGCGGGCCGCATTGAGCGCACGCAAAAGGGTTATGTCCCGCACTTCAGGCCCTAACGACCAAAAACCTTGTCGATGCTGGGCTTTCTTTCATTGAGTCCGTAGCAGTGCCCTGATCCGCCAGGGCGTGATCGGAAGCTGAGTCACGACGCCCGGATGCTGAAGGGCATCATCGATCGCAGACGCGATTGCGGCGCCGACCGGTGTGATCCCGCCTTCGCCGGCACCTTTGAAACCGTAGGTATTGAGCGGGCTAGGCGCGTCTTCGCTCAGGAATGTCTCAACGGCAGGGACTTCGCTTGCGGTCGGCATCAGATAGTCGGCGAACGTCACCGCCAACGGATCCCCGCTATCCGTGTACGTGAACTCCTCGAACAACGCGCCTCCCAACCCTTGCGCAAGGCCGCCGATAATCTGGCCCTCCACCAGGATCGGGTTGACCGCTTTCCCGATATCGAAGGCGACGAGGTAGCGCTCGATTTCGACCGCGCCAGTTTCTGTATCGAGCCTGAGCTGCACCACATGCGCTCCGTAGGGGTAAACCATATGGCTCGACTTGAATTCGGCTTCCGCAGTCATGGCGTCCGGCCTGGCGGTTGCGAGCGCGGCAAGTTTCATCGTCGTGGCCGGCCCATCCGTGCGCACGATTTCATCGCCGACAATGTCAAGCAGGTCAGGGGACGTCTGCATCAATTCGGCCGCAGCGCCCAGCATGGCATCACGCAGCTTGACCGACGCCATGCGCGTGGCCTCACCGCACATCACGGTCACACGCGACGCGAACGCCCCCATGCCCTTGTCGATGCGGTCTGTCTGGCCGTGCACGACATTGATGCAGGTGTAGTCGACGCCGAGCGTTTCGGCGCAGATCTGCGCCATGGCGGTTTCCACGCCTTGTCCGATCGACGCCACCCCCGTGATCACCTCGACCGTGCCACCCGGGTCCACCTCGACGCGTACTTTGTCGTATGGTCCCAGTCCGCTTTTCTCAACAAACATGGCAAAACCAGCACCGGCCTTTTCTCCGGCGGCACGTCGGCGCGCGAGTGCCCCCCGCATGTTCTGCCAGTCGGCCGCCTCAAGCAATCGATCCATCAATTTCGCGTAGTCTCCCGAGTCGTAGACGATGTCGGTGCCGAGCGTGGAGAAGCCGAGGCTGTAGGGCATCGCGCTTTTGTCGATCAGGTTTCGCCGCCGGATCTCAATAGCGTCGATGCCGGTCTTCGCCGCGATCGCATCGATTAGGCGCTCGCGCACGAATGTCGATTCATACCGGCCGGGCGAGCGGTACGTGCCGCACGGCGTCTTGTTCGTCAGCCGGATGTGTGCCCGTGCGCGATAAGCAGGGATGCGATAGGGGCCAGGCAACATGGCCGCCGCTAGATCGGGGACGGTTGCCGCGTGCGTGCGCATGTAGGCGCCGTTATCGTGAAAGAATTCATCATCTATGCCGAGAATGCGGCCGTTCTTGTCGATCGCAGCCTTGATCCTGTGACGCTGCTGGCGCGAATGGTTGGCGGCGATCAGATGTTCGCGCCGGTCTTCTATCCACTTGATCGGCTTTCGGAACTTCAGCGCGGCGGCGCAGACAAGCACATCTTCCGGGTACATTTCCCCGCGAATGCCGAAACCGCCTCCGACGTGGCCCTCGTAAAGCTGCACCTTGTCCGGATGCCGGCCGAGCATGAGCGCCAGCCGATCCCTGTTCCAGTGCGGTACCTTGGCGGCACCGTGCATCTCCAGAACGTCGTTGGCTTCGTCGTAACGCGCAATGGCGCCACGCGTCTCCATCGGCACGCCGCTGTGCCTGCCGATCGCAAGATCAAGCGCGACGACCGTTTCGGCAACGCGAAAGGCTGCATCGATATCGCCGGATTTTTTCTCGATCACCGATGTTTCGGTATCGTGATGCTCGTCGAACGGTCCGGGTTGCCCCGCCGCATCGAGAATGACCGGCAGCGGCGCGATGTCGATCTCGACCAGATCGGCTGCATCTTCGGCAACATATGGATCGGCGGCGAAGACCGCCGCCACCGGCTCGCCGACATAGCGCACATAAAGTTGCGCCAGCGCTGTTTGCCGGTAGGCCTCGAGTTGCACCAGCCCGGTCAACCGGAATCCGATCGGCGGAATGTCTGCGATGTCGGCATGCGTCCAGATGGCGTGAACGCCCGGCAAGGCGAGGGCGGCTTTTGCGTCGATCGATTGCAATCGTCCGTGCGCCATGGGCGAGCGCACGATCCGCATATGCCACTGGCCGGGAAATGAAATATCGCCTGCAAAGCGGCCCTGACCCGTGAGGAGAGGGCGGTCCTCCAGGCGCGGGACAGAACGGCCGACGAATTTTCCTTTAACCGGCATGAGCGGAGCCGCTCACCTTTTTCGCATCTCTTTCGCCGCAGCGCGCACAGCCTTGATGATGTTCTGATAGCCCGTGCAGCGGCACAAATTCGATGAAAGTACGTCGATAAGGTCATCGTCGCCGATGTTGGGCTCGCGCTCGAGGACGCTCACCGCCAGCATCAGGAAGCCGGGCGTGCAGAACCCGCACTGAAGACCATGGTGATCCATGAAGGCCTGTTGCATGGGGTGCAGTTTGTCGCCCTGCGCCAGGCCTTCGACGGTCCGGATCCTCGCTCCGTCTGCCTGTACGGCGAACATCAGACAGGATCGCACGGGCTCACCATTCACGATTACCGTGCAGGCACCGCAGATTCCGTGCTCGCAGCCGATATGGGTGCCGGTCTGGCCGCAGTCCTCACGGATCGCGTCTACCAGGGTGCGCCGCGGCTCCGTCTTAATCGAGTGGTCCCGGCCATTGATGTTGAGGGTGATTGCCGTTTTTTCGCTCATGCGGCTTTCTCCGCATTGCGGATGGCGGCGCGAATGCGCTGCGGCGTCGCCGGCATCTCGTCGATCTCGACTCCGAAGGGCGACAAGGCATCGTTGATCGCGTTGATGACCGCAGCCGGCGCGCCGATGGCGCCACCTTCGCCCAGTCCCTTTGCCTTGGTGATGGAATTTGCGCTCGGCGTCTCGATGTGATGCAGCTCGATCGGCGGAATTTCTCGCGCGGTCGGTGGCAGGTAGTCGGCGAGCGAAGCAGTGAGAATGCCGCCGTTCTCGTCGTAGATGATCTCCTCGAGCAGCGCATTGCCGATGCCCTGGGCAATGCCGCCGTGCACCTGACCTTCGGCGATCATCGGATTAATGATGCGTCCG
>DASSYU010000120.1:0-15923 GCA_035703125.1 Pseudolabrys sp.
CGATGGGCTTGCCCGAAGGGCGCGACACGCGCTTCGCTCATATTCGCAATTTATGTTTTTCGATCAGTTTGACGGTGCTCGCCTGCGGGCCCTTCTCGCCCATCTCTTCCGCGTAGGTCACCCGCGAATTGACCTTCAGACGGGGAAACTCTCCGCCGAGGACGCTGTTGCGGTGGAAATAGATCTCCCGCCCGTCTTCAGTTTCGATTAGGCCGAACTCGCCGAGCGGATCGAGTTCAATCACGGTCCCAACCGGCGCGCCTTCGTGATGTTTCACCTGCCCCTGCAATTTGCGAACCTGATCCTGCAACTGCCTGCGCGCGCGCTTGAAGGTATCGTTGATCGAGAAGTTCAAATCGGAGTAGCGCTCGTCATTCTGCGCGGTATGGTCGATGTTGACCTCACGTCCCTCGGGCAGCGTGAGCCGGATGTTGATTTCGTACAGGCCGCCCTTGCGGTGATGTCCCCCGGGCGCCTTGAGCACCACGCGGCCGGCGGTGATCCGGCCAAACCGCTCTTCCAGCTGGCTGACATGTTTGATGATGCTGTCACGGACGCCGATATTGGCGGTCATGCCTTGAAAATCGATCTCGATAGGCGTTTCCATGGCTCGTCACCCCGCTGCTGAACTTGTTAAAAGATCGCGCGGGACTGCCCTCATTTCATTGATATGGCTCAAGCCGCCCGCAAGGCCTGACGTTTCAGCAGGTTGCGCCTGTTCAGACCCCGAACGGATAGGTCTCGGGGAAGCCTTTGAGTTCGTGCGTCTTGAACGGAGTGACGGGGCGAGTCTCATCGAACCAGATGTACTCATCGAATTGCCTGGGCAGGACGGCCTCGAAATAGTGACTGGCGAGCTCGCTCTCCGGCCGGTAAATGACGCCGATTGCCCGCTCGAGCCGGGGTTTCATCAGCCCCTGAGTATGCGCGGCCTTCTGATCACGAAGGTCGAGCATGAAATGCGGCGTCTCGCTGTCGTGACAGAGCCGTTCGTAGCTTGCTTTGTGTGACGGCTGGACAACCTTGACCTCCATGGGGCCGCCCCAATCGGATGCTGCCGCCACGGCGCCATGATCAGTGCCAAAGCCGATAGCATAGCAACTTTCGCCAAACTCCTTGCGGCAAAGCTCGCCGATGTTGTGCTCTCCGCGCACCGACATTTCCGTCGCTGCCGCATTGCCAATATGGGAATTGTGCGCCCAGACGATCCCCTTGCTTTGCTCACCATGGTGACTGAACAAAATCTTGAGCGTGGTGAACATGTGATCGTCACGCAGGTTCCAGGACGCACGTGAGCCATAGTACATCGTGCGATAATAGCGTTCCGCGTTTGCCACCAGCCGGGCGTTCTGCACAGCATCGAGAAAACGTTCGCCATCGCGCGCAGTATAGGCGCTGCGCTTTTCGAGCAGATCCCTGAGGGCCCGCACCACGTCTCTCTCGCAGATTGGATACTTGCCAGTGAGCGCTGCATGGCCGTAAGTGGCAGGATCAGATTGCCAGGGTGTCAGACACCCATAACGCTCGCGCGCGACCCTGGCGGATTCCGGGTCGACGTCATCAAGATAACGCAGAACGAATCTGATCGAGTCGTACATGCTGTACAGATCGAGTCCATGAAATGCCACGCGACGCTCGGGCTCCATTGATGCATTGTAGCCGCGGAGCCAATCGACAAAATCCCGTACTTCGTTGTTGCGCCACATCCAGGTCGGAAACCGGGCGAATGCGACCCATTCGGAGGGCGGATATTCGCGGTGTCGAACATAGTGATCGATGCGGGCAGCGTCAGGCCAGTCACCTTCTATCGCGATAAAGGCGAATCGTTTTTTCTCGATCAGCGCGCGCGAAATTTTCTCGCGCATGCGATAAAACTCCGATGTGCCATGTGAGGCCTCGCCGATGAGGACCACGCGCGCATCGCCAATTCTGGCGAGCAAAGGGCCAAGATCGACATCGTCGATCGACCCAAACGGCTCAGCATTTCTTGCAACCATTCTTGCCAACGACGGCTCTACTTTGGGCGCAGGGCGAAGCCGCGCCGGTGCCGAAACCTCGTCCTCGGCCTCCCACCCCTCCTTGCCGAGGAGCGGCACGAAACGCACATCGGCGAGATCTTCTCGCCGGAATTCGGTCTCGGAAACTCTCGTCACACGCACCAATTCCTGTGCACGCGTGGTGCTGCCAATCGGTATCACCAAGCGCCCGCCGATCTTGAGCTGCATTTTCAGCGTTTCTGGAACCCTGGGGCCGCCTGCTGCGACCACAATCGCGTCGTAGGGCGCGTGCTCGGGCCAACCGCGTGTCCCATCGCCGTGCAGGACGTGCACGTTGTGGTATCCCTGCTCGGCTAGCTTGGTGGCGGCTTTTTCCGCCAGTTGCCCTATCCGCTCAACGGAATAGACGTCCTTCGCGACTTCGGCGAGAACAGCCGCCGCGTAACCTGAGCCCGTGCCGATTTCGAGAACTTTCTCACCGCCTTCGAGCAGCAGCGCTTCCATCATGAAGGCAACGATGTACGGCTGAGAAATGGTCTGGCCGCCGGCGATCGGCAGGGGTGAATCCTCGTAGGCAAATTCATACAGATCGGGTGGCAGAAATTCCTCGCGCCGAACGGCACCCATCGCGCGCAAGACGGATTTGGATCGAACGCCGCGCCGAGCAATGTGATCCTCGACCATGCTGCGGCGTTGCGCGGCAAAATCGAATTCCTTCACTGGGCGTCTGGCAGCCTTTCCCATTGAAATTGCCAACCTCGCTTCAATGACTGTTATTATTATTCTTTCAACCGGCGAGTCTGCCGCATTGATCTCGGTCAAAATTCGGGTTTTTTGCCGTCTCTTGCCAGCCAGCCCTGATTTTGCTGGATTGCGGATCATTCGGAGGCGTTCAATGACCCCCTTCTTCGTGCAGATCAAATGTGAGCTCGGCAAATCCTATCAGGTGGCCAATGCGCTCGCCGAGGCCGAGATCGCTTCCGAGATCTACTCGACCGCCGGTGACTATGACCTGCTGGTGAAATTCTATGTCGACACCGCCACCGATATCGGCCATTTCGTCAATGAGAAGGTGCAGTGCATCCCCGGCATCAAGGACACCCACACCATCATCACCTTCAAGGCGTTCAAGGTCTGACAGCAAACGGTCAGCCCGGCCGGTACGCCCACATATCCATAATAATGTCGCAGCCGGGAATCGGCATTGGCGACGACGTGCGGACTGCGCCGAACGGGATCGGCGCACCGGCGAGTTTCTCCTGCCAGATGCGCAGCGCCGGATAGACCGAATTAAGGTCTCCGACAAAGTGGTGCGCCCGGACGACATTGCTAAGTGAGGTTCCGCAGGTCTGGCATATTTCGGCGGCCGCGCCGAGGATAACCTTCATCTGGTGCTGCGCGGGAACGCCGAGATAGCGCAGCCCGGACGACGCACTTACATCCGGCAGCACACCATCGGCATCTGCCGCATAGAGCGCCGACAGGCACAGCAGATCGGCCGCGCGCACTGCGGCGGGGCCAAGCCGCATGTGCGCCGAGGCCTTGTGCTCGACGATCTGCTTCTTGATTTTTCCGGCATCGCGCACGCCGAAAATATTGATCTCGATCTTCGACTCGAGAAGAGCGAGTCCCTTCGTCGCCAGGACCGTAAGCGCGCAGGGATTGTCGGCGAAATGACCGTTCCAGACATCCATGAACTCGGGCAGGTCGTTGATGTCGGTGAGATAGACCTGCGCTTTGATCGCGTTCTTGAGCGAGCTGCCGCCCGCCTCGAGCCCGGGCTTGAGACGCCCGGTAATCAAAAACTCCGTCTGCAGGCGAATGTCGGTACCGTTCCACACGGCGTTGGGCGGACGGTAGGCTTTGGGATCAAGGCCGGTCATGGCCTCGTTGTTCGGCATCTGCCCGGCGACGAAGACATAGTCGCCGCACTCGAGCGAAGCGATGAAGCCGGAATGCTGCGGGACCGGAACATCATCCGCCCGCGCGGCATGCGGCTCGCGGCCCTCGCCAGGCAGGACCGCCAGCAGCGAGACGTTCATGTTGGCGCCGACAGTAAGCAATTCCTCCATCAGCACCGACGTGCTCGGCGGGACGTAATCCTTGAGCAGCGTCTTGCGCGCGCGCTGATAGGGATTAACGCATTCGGCGCGTGGATAGTATTGGTCGACGCGCACGATGTGACGGAGATCGCCGCCTTCCGCCGCGATCAACTTGGCGAAGCGATCGAAGATAAAACGTCCCTCGCGCAGATAACGCGGCGCGCCACCGAGCGGCTGCCCGAGTTTCCCGGCAACGGAAGCCGCGATGCCGTGTTCGAAATCGGTGGCCTCGTGTCCCGTGAAGAACAGCCAAGACCCGGCGCGTATGCCTTGTGCATAGTGAATGTCGGTCTGTCCGTTACGGACGGGTGCAATCGGCTTCACATCGGACATGCACAACCTCCCCGATCATTCGATATTTTTGTTGCATCAAACATTGCAAAGCCGATTTCGCGTGTCCAGTGCGAGCGGTACGCCGCAGACCGCGCATGCACGCTGCAATTGTCATAGAGACAAACTAGCCTCGTTTGACAGGGAGTCCGGCCAACCATAACGTCAAGTGGTCGTGGGATGCGCCTCGCACGCTTTTCGGAGGCAGCTTTGTTACGCGTCAGCAACGTATGCAAGGTGTTCGAGTCCGAGCGCGGCACCTACATCGCGTTGGACGGCGTATCTCTCACAATTTCCGATGGCGAGTTTCTGTGCCTGCTCGGTCCGTCGGGCTGTGGCAAATCTACGCTGCTCAATATCCTAGCCGGCTTTGAGCCCGTCACTGCGGGCACGGTGATGTCCGGAGATGCGCCGATTACCGGTGCCGGGCGCGAGCGCGTGATGTTCTTCCAGGACGCGGGATCGGCGCTGCTGCCCTGGCTCACGGTCGAGGAAAATGTGCGGTTCGGGCTGCGTGTTCGAAAAGTGCCGAAGGCGGACTGGCAGCCGATCATCGACAAATACCTGCGCATGACAGGGCTCGACACCCATCGCACCAAATTTCCGTCCGAACTGTCCGGTGGCATGCGCCAGCGCTTGCAGATTGCGCGCGCACTCGCGGTCGAGCCGAAAGTCCTGTTGATGGACGAGCCGTTCGGCGCGCTCGACGCACTGACCCGAAGGCATATGCACGCGATCCTGCTGGATATCTGGCAGCGCACGGGCAAGACGATCGTTTTCGTCACGCATGACATCGCCGAGGCGATATCGCTCGGCGACCGCATCGGGGTGATGTCATTCGGGCCGCGGTCGGTGATCACCAAGTTGATCGACATCGACCTGCCGCGGCCACGCGATCTCACTAATCCTAAGGTTGCCGTCCTTTACAACGAGATCGAAGCTTTGCTGGCGCCGGATCTGGCGCGGGTCGCGGAACACTCATAGCCGTGGGCAAATCAATGGTGGCGCTTTGGTAGAGATTCGAGACACCGCACCGGCCGTCGCCAAGCCCTCAGAAGCCGCGCGCGTCCGCCGCTCCATGAGCGCGAGCCTGCCGCACGGCGCGCTGGCCGTCGGATCGCTGATACTCGCTTTCCTGATCTGGCAGTTTTTATCGACGGTTTTGTTCAATCCGTTCCTGATCCCCCCGCCGCTCGAAGTCATCCGCACGGCGATCCCGATGCTGATGAGCGGCGAGATCCTCGGCGACGTGGCGATCAGCATGACGCGGGTCTTGGTCGGGTTCGCGACCGGATCGCTCGCCGGCATCATCACCGGCGTGCTGCTCGGCCGCATCCGTTTCCTGCACGATCTGCTCGACCCGATTATCGAGCTGCTGCGCTATCTCTCTCCGACCGCGATGATCCCGATCGCGGTCATCTGGTTCGGCATCGGCGAGCTTTCGAAATATTTCCTGATCTTCTGGGGGACGTTTTTCATCGTCGTCATCAACACGACCGCCGGCGTGTGGCGTGCACCGATCGCACGTCAGCGCGCCGCGCAGTGCCTTGGCGCCAATCAGCTGCAGATCTTCGTGCTCGTCGTCATTCCGTCCGCGGTTCCCTACATCGTGACCGGAATGCGGGTGGCAATGGCGTCGTCGTTCATGAGTATCATACCGGCAGAAATTCTCGCCGCCGATTCAGGCATCGGCTATCTGCTGCAGAAATCCTCGATGTTGCTGCAGACCAATCGCATTTTCGTAGCGTTGCTCACGATCTGCGTCCTCGGCTTCATCGTCGATCGCATCTTCCGTTTCTTCGTCGACCGAGTGCTTGCCCGTTACATGTCGTTCGTATCGCAGACTTAAAACCCAAGAGAGTGAGCCATGCACAACATCGTGAAAGTTCTTTGCGTTGCCGCCGCATCCACGCTCGGCCTTACAGCAGTTCAGGCGCAAAATGCCCCGTTGAAGATGACCCTGTTCGGCCAGCCTTCGGTCAACAATGACGCAATCTGGATGGCGATCGAGAAGGGCTTCTATCAAGCGGAAGGGCTGGACGTGACGTATCGCCTCTTCCCGTCCGGAACGACCGCTTTTCAGGCATTCCAGACAGGCCAGGGCGACATCGTCATGACCGGTGACCTGCCGAGCGTGCAGTACTTCTTCCGCGTCAAGGGCGACTATCGCACGATCGCCGTCATCGAGCGTGATGCGAAAGGTTACGTGGTCGTCGCAGGCAAGGACATCAAGAAGCCGCAGGATCTTGCTGGCAAAACCGTCGCGACCCGCGTCGGCTCGACGGGATCGTGGTTCATCTCGGAATATCTGACCAAGAACAAAGTCGATCCGAAAACAGTGACGGTGAAGAATCTCGACACCCAGGTCCTGCCGGCCGCGCTTTGCGGCGGTGAAATAGCCGCCTTCTTTATCTGGCAGCCGGTCGGCTCGCGTACGCTCGAGATCTGCCCGGACAAGGCGCACTATCTCAGCGACGCAACCGGCTACATCCAGGGCTATCTCGTCGCCGGCGCGCGGCCCGAATGGCTCGCCACCCCGCAAGGCAAGGACATCGCAACGCGCTGGCTGCGCGCGACGCTGAAGGGCCGTGACGTTGCCGAAAAGGACTTCAAGGCAGTCGCCGCCTATGCGGCGTCCAAATTGAGCCTGAGCGAGAAGGCCACCAAGGATCAGTGGGACACCAACACGCGGCCGATGGCGATCGACAAGGTCTACTATGACGATTTCTGCAGCCTGAGCCGGTGGGCGCAGGGTGAAAAAGCCACCGACGGCCCGATCGACTTCAACAAATTGACCTGGGGTGACGGCCTGAAGGCGATCAACCCCAAGCTGGTCGATGCCCCTCCGCCACCATGCTGAGGATCCCGCCCGATCGACGAAGCATCATCCCACCGCTCGTCCCCGCGAAAGCGGGGACCCAGGGCGGAACTCTCCGAGGGCGCGTGTGCGCTGGATTCCCGCTTCCGCGGGAATGAGCGGACACGGATCCACGGGCCGGTCTAGACAGAAAGAAAAAGCTTCTGCAGGTCGGGCTGCCGTTCGATCAGCTTCTGTTCGTGAAGAAACCTGGCGAGCGTGCCCACGACCTTCCGTCGGGCACGAACCACCCTACGTGTATATTGGGCTCGGCGCGCTGCGCGGGCGCATCAGGTCCTTTGCCACGGAGCAGAGCCTGGTCACGCCTTCCTCGACAAGGTCATCTCCGAGAAGCCCGAAGCTGACGCGCAAAGTGCGCGGATTGACGTGAGAGGCATAGAAGACCTCGCCCGCGACGAAAGCGACACCGCGGCGAACGGCGCGATAGTAGAGCTCGGAAACTTCAGTCCCTTCCGGCAGCGTCACCCACAGACTGAGGCCGCCATCGGGATGCCCGATCAAGGTGCCGGGCGGCATACCGGCCGACAGGCCGGCAATGACCTTGCGCTGCTTGGCGGCGTAGTCCCTTTTCATCCGCTCCAGAATCTTCGGATAGTTTTTACGGACGAGGAAGCGCGCCATCGCTTCCTGCATGATACCGGTCGTGTGCAGGTCGCTATGCGCCTTGAGCCCAAGCAAAGGCCGCCGCGCATGCGGCGGGGTGACGACATAGCCAAGACGCGTGCCGGGCAGGAACACTTTGCCGAATCCGCGCACATAGAAAACGTTGTCGCCTGGCTCCGCCAGCGAACGAATGGAAGGGACGGGAGCACCGGAAAAGCGCAGCTCCGAACTGTGATCGTCTTCCAGAATTGACACGCCGTGTTTGCGTGCGAGCGCAAGTATACTGCGACGTTTTTCGAGACTCGTCGTCACGCCGGTCGGGTTCTGAAAGGTCGGGTTGGTGTAGATCAGACGCGGCCTGTGGCGCGCCAAATGCCCCTCGAGCTTTTCGATGTCCATGCCGTCGGACTCCAGCGGCACTTCGAGGATTCGCGCACCGACGCTGCGTAACGCGTTGATGACACCGTAGTATGAGGGCCGCTCGACGATCACCGGTGACCCATGTGGCACCAGCAGCCGGACGACAAGCTCGATCGCCTGCTGCGCGCCCGAGGTCACGATCACGTCCTCCGGCGTCGCCATTGGCCCTTGCTGCGCGAGGTATTCCACGATTGAACGGCGGAAGCTGATGCGACCGTTTGGCGGGTCGTAGGCGAAGTAAGGCGAGAGACCGTCGGCTATCACCGATTGCAGGCAGGCCTCGAATTCCTTCGTGCACTCGGAATCCGGTTGAGGATAGTTCGCCGTGAACCCGATGACGCCAGGCGCATGTGAGAGCTCATAGAGACGCTCAGACAATAGCGGGCCAGCAACGGCGGGCTCCGATCCGCGCGCGCGCCTGGAGCCTGTCCCGTACGGCGCCCGCACGTGCGTCCCGCCCCCGGCACGGCCTTCGACGAAGCCGGCCTCGGCGAGGTCCTTGTACGCCTTCGCCACCGTCATGTGATTGATGCCGAGCTGCTGAGCAAGCCGCCGCACCGGCGGCAGCCGCGCACCGGCCGTCAGCTCACCCGCGGCAATGCGATCGATGATCTGCTCATGCAACTGCAGGAAGAGCGGCCGGCCATTGCCCTTCGATAGCGAAATTCCGAACGCACTCGGCTCGATCGCCCGCCGCAGGTGCCTTTGGCCGTTTGCCATTCACTCACTCAAGACAAAAAACCTTGTATGATTTTTTGTATTACTGCGAGCAGACAGGAGCAAGTGGAAATTGCACGGTGTATCAAAGAAAATTCGAACGTGATCCCCACCGCAATCTCAGTGCGAGACGTGAACAGATTGACCGACATACAAATGACATTGTAGCGTTTTGATCGCAGATGAGCGGACGCGACGGGTCGCACTCTGCGCGTTGTGAACGTCACGTTGTGGAGTGTGGCCGATGGCAGTCGCGAAAGGATTGAAGGTCGTCGGTTATTTCGATTGTGCCGGCGGCGGCCAGGTGGTTGTCCGCAACAACGTGGCCTATGTCGGGCATGTCAAGCCGCCGAACGGCACCAGCATCATCGACGTCTCCGATCCGGCAAAACCGCGCGAGCTCGCCCAGATCAAGGTCCCCGAAGGAACGCTGTCGCACAAAGTGCGCGTCGAGAACGGCGTCATGCTGGTCAACCGCGAGGTCTTTCCGATCGGCCGCGTCGACCCTGATTTCAAGGGCGGCCTTGAGGTCTTCTACATCAGCAATCCGTCAAAGCCAGCGCGCATCACCACCTGGGCGTCGCGCGGCATGCACCGTTTTACATTCGACGGCCGCTACGTCTACGGCTCGCCGGAGCTCGACGGCTATCTCGGCAATGTTGTCTCGATCATAGATTTCCAGGATCCGGCGAAGCCGCAGGAAGTCGGCCGTTGGTGGATGCCTGGGCAATGGACCGCCGGTGGCGAAAAGCCGACCTGGGAAGGCACCGCGCACCGCTGTCATCATCCGATGCGCGTCGGCAACCGGCTCTACACGAGCTACTGGCACGGCGGCTTTGTTATTCTCAACATCGACGACATTACCAAGCCGAAATTCGTGTCGGGCCTCGACTGGAGCCCGCCCTTCCCGTGGCCGACGCACACCGCGCTGCCGGTACCGTTTCCGTTACGCGGTCGGCAAGTCATGCTGGTCGCCGACGAAGATGTCGTGCGCCTCCCCGGCCCGGCGTCGCCGGCCTTCTTGTGGCTCGTGGATATCACTGACGAGACGCGGCCGATCCCCTTCGCCAGTTTTCAGGTGGCCGAGGAAGACGGCTCGCCGAAGCAGGACTACACCGGCCTGCACCAGTTCTGCGAGGACATCCGCTCAACGGAAATTCCGATCGCGTGGTTCGCGCACGGATTGCGCGTCATCGACATCGCAAATCCGCACGCGCCGAAGGAAGTCGCGTCGTTCATGCCGGACGTCCCGGACGGCGCCAAGCGCGTGCAAAGCAATGACGTGTGCTTCGACGATCGGGGCCTGATCTACCTGATCGATCGCACGCGCGGTCTGCACATTCTGGAGAGGGTATAGAGCCCAGGCCCTAAAACACCGGGCGACGATGGAGTTGGTGGGGTTATGAGCGTCGTTATTCGTAATGCTCGCGTGCGGGACCAGAAGCAGCCTGTCGACATCGCGGTCGAGGGCGAGAAAATCTCCGCCGTCGGCCCCAAGCTCCCGGCCAAGGCAAAGAAAGAAATCGACGCTGCGGGAAGCCTTGTTCTACCGGGCTTTCTCAACCTGCACTACCACGCCGACAAATGCCTACTCGGCGAGATCATGCGGCCGAACGTCTCAGGCACCCTGCCGGAGGCAATCGAGATCACAAACGACCACAAACGCAAATACGATCCGGCCGAGGTTGCCTCGCGCGCCGTGCGCACCATCGAGACCGGCATCAAAAACGGAACAACCTTTTTCCGGCTGTTCTGCGACGTCGGCACGATCGGCGGGCTGAAAGCCGCGCGCGGCCTGTTGCTGGCACGCGAGAAGATGAAGGATTACGCCACCATCCAGGTCGTCGCTTTCCCGCAGGAGGGCATCGTACGCGACCCGGGCGCCGCCGAGCTGATGGACGAGGCGATCAAGGAGGGCTGCGACATCGTCGGCGGCCTGCCCTGGTACGAATACAGCGACGCCGACGCGCGCGAGCACATCGACATCTGCTTCAACCTCGCGAAAAAGCACGACCTCGACATCCATATGCTGGTCGACGATACCGACGACGCCAATTCGCGCAGCCTCGAATATCTCGCGATCAAGACCATGCGCGAGGGCTTCGAGGGCCGCGTCGCTGCCAGCCATTGCGGCGCGATGGCCGGATACAACGACGTCTATGCGGCAAAGATCATCGACATGGTGGCAACCGCGGGCGTCACCATTTCGGTCAACGCGCATATCAATCTGGTGTGCTCGGCGCGGCTCGACCGCGAGCCCAAGCGGCGCGGCTGCGCGCGCGTCAAGGAGCTGCTCGCGCGCGGCGCCAACGTCGTGACCTCGCAGGACGACGTGAACGACCCCTATTACCCATTTGGAAAGCCGGACCCTCTGGAGTGCGCGTCGATGATGGCGCATGTCGCGCAGCTCACGCTGCCGCACGAGATCGAGCAGGTGATGGACATGGTCACCGTCAACGCCGCCAAATGCGCGCGGCTCAAGGACTACGGCATCGCGGCCGGTATGACGGCCAACCTGATGGTGGTGGGCGCGCCGTCGACGCATGAAGCCCTGCGCGTGCAGCCGCCGCGGCGCCACGTGTTCAGGAAAGGTCGCGAGGTTGCGCGCTCCACCCTGACGCAAGAGCTCCTACCGTGACAAAGGGCTAAGCCATGGCGAAAGGCAGCGCAAACGAGGCAATCGACCTCATCGTCCGCAATGGCACGCTGATCATTCCCGGGGTCGGCCAGGTCAAGGCCGACGTCGGCATTGCCGGCGACAAGATCGCCGTGATCGGCGAGAACCTGAAGGATGCCGGCGCTGAAACCTATGACGCCACCGGGCGCACGGTGCTGCCTGGAATTTTCGACCCGCATATCCACATCGGCAACGAGCAGTCCTACGAAAGCGAAGCCGAAACCGAGACCCGGGCAGGTATCCTCGGCGGCGTCACCACCGTCGGAATCTTCCTGCGCAGCCTGGAAGACTCCTACTTCGACCATTTGCCCGCGTTCCGCAGGGCGATGGATGAGCGCAGTTACGTCGATTCGGTATTCCATCCGCAGATCTTCACAGAAAAGCAGATCGAGGAAATTCCCGGTTACGCGGAGCAGTACGGCATCCGTTCGTTCAAGTTCTACATGTCGGGCATGCCTGGGATCGTGAAGTCGGTGACCGACGACGTTCTGCTGCACGGATTCCGCACCGTTGCCTCGCTCGGGCCCGACGCAATCGCCTGTGTTCACTGCGAGACCGGCGCGCTGATCGATGCTGCGCGCAACGAACTCAAGGCGCGCAAGCCCGAAGGCACTTTGAAGGACTGGGAAGACGCACATCCGGCGATCGCCGAGGCGCTCGCCATCCAGACCGCGCTCTATCTTGCGAAGGTCGCGGGTGCGCATCTCTATGTCGTGCACCTGTCGAGTCATCAGGGTCTCGCGGTGGTGCGCGCCGCACGCCGCGCGGGCCTGCATTTCACCGTCGAAACCACGACACCCTATCTCGGCATCAACAGCCTCGATCCCAACGGTTTCCTGGTGAAGATGGTCCCGCCGGTGCGCACGCCTGAGCACCAGACCGCGCTGTGGGAAGGCTTTCTCGAAGGCTCCATCAATACCGTCGGCACCGACAATACGTCGCGCGCGCGCGCGACCAAAAAACCGGAAGCAGGCCTGCACGGCGCGCGGCCGGGCTTGCCGGCGCTGGGCACCCACCTGCCCGCGCTGCTGCACTATGGCCGCCTGCGCGGCGTTCCACTTGAAGTCCTGGTCGAACGCGCGACCCGGTCGCCGGCCCGCGTCTACGGCATCTACCCGCAAAAGGGCACGATCGCCGTCGGTTCCGATGCCGATCTCGTCGTCGTCGACCTCGACATGGAAAAGGTCGTGCGCGCGCAAGACCTGCAGGGCATGTCGGACTTCTCGCCGTTCGAGGGCAAGACGCTCAAGGGTTGGCCGGTCGCAACGATCAAGGCCGGCGAGATCATCGCGCGCGACGGCAAGGTCGTCGGCAAGGCCAACGGCCGCTACCTGCCGCGCAAGCCGGCTCCGGCCAGACATTTCGAATGGTTCAGAAGCGCGCAGGCGTGAGGCAAAAAACAATGGCGATTGAAGTTCTCAAAGTCGAATTGAAGTCGGTGTCCGACGCCTCCGGCCTGGAAAAAGGCATCACCGGCGGGCTATTCAAGGCCGACGAAGTCATTGGAGTCATTGGAAAAACCGAGGGAAATGGCGGGGTCAACGACTTCACCCGCATCCTCGCCGACCAGGCCTTCCGGCGCGTGCTGCTCAAGCATGGCAAGCGCGATGAAAAAGCCGTCAACCAGATCCCGATGGTGTGGTCGGGCGGCTGCGACGGGGTCATTACCCCGCACGCCACGGTGTTCGCGCGCAACGACAAGACCGGCCCGGCCTCGAAAGCGCGGCTGGTGATGGGCACCGCGATGAGCGCGGTGCTGCTCCCGGAAGACATCGGCCGGCCGGCAATGGTCGAGAAAGTCGCCGCGGCCGTGAAGGACGCAATGCGCGATGCCGGTATCAGCGACCCGAAGGACGTGCACTACGTGCAGACCAAGACTCCTTTGCTCACGATCGACTCCGTGCGCGACGCTGAATTGCGCGGCAAGCACGTCGCCTGCGAGGTGCATGACTCGATGGGCGTGTCCAACGGCACGACCGCGCTCGGGATCGCGGTCGCGCTCGGCGAAATCAAGATGCCGAAGGCCGAGGAGATCTGCCGCAATCTCGACCTCTATTCGTCCGTCGCCTCCTGCTCGTCGGGCGTCGAGCTGACGCAGGCGCAAATCGTTCTTCTCGGAAACAAGGCCGGCGCCGGCGGCCGCTACCGCATCGGCCACTCGGTGATGAAGGACGCGCTCGATATCGACGGCATTTATGAATCGATCCGCGACGCCGGCCTGCCATTGCCCGAGCGTGCGCGCGCCAGCGACCTGAACGGAAAGCTCGTCAACTGCTTCATGAAGTGCGAGGCTGACCGCCGCGGCACGCTGCGCGGACGCCGCCAGATCATGCTCGATGACTCCGACGTCCACCACCATCGTCATTCGAAAGGCGCGGTCGGCGGCGTCGCAGCGGCAGCAATCGGCGATCCGGCGGTCTTCGTCTCTGTCGATGCCATGCATCAAGGCCCGCAGGGCGGCGGTCCCGTCATCGCCATTGTCGACGTCGGCGAATAATATTCGATATGAACGATCTATGGCGCAAACCAGCCCATGAGCTCGCGGCGCTCGTGCGCAAGCGCGAGATCAGCCCGGTCGAGGTTCTCGATGCTCACCTCACGGTTATCGATCGTCTGAATCCCGTGCTGAACGCGATCGTCACGCTGGCCGCCGACAGCGCGCAGGCAGACTCGCGCGCGGCGGAGCAGGCGGTGACGCGCGGCGACAAATTGGGGCCGCTGCACGGCCTGCCGATCGGCATCAAGGACATCGTCGCGACCGCGAATATCCGGACGACTTACGGCTGTCCGCTTTATGCCGACAACGTCCCCACCGAAGACGCCGAGGTCGTCAGGCGGCTGAAGGTCGCCGGCGCGATCGTGCTCGCCAAGACCAACACGCCCGAATTCGCCACCGGCGCCAACACCGTCAATGAGGTGTTCGGGGCAACGCGCAATCCGTGGAATACGGCCTTGAGCCCAGCCGGATCTTCCGGCGGCTCCGCAGCCGCCGTCGCGAGCGGCATGCTGCCGATCGCGCAGGGAACGGATTTCGGCTGCTCGGTGCGCATCCCCGCCGCGTTCTGCGGCATCGTCGGCATCCGCCCGACGCCCGGCCTCACGCCGAACTTTCCGATGCCACTGGCCTGGGACCCGGGTCAGGTACACGGCCCCCTCGCCCGCACCGCCGAAGACGCCGCGCTGATGCTCGATGCCATCGTCGGATTCACCCGTCTTTCCCCGATTTCTGTCGCACCGCCCTGGCCGAGTGCCGCCGGGATCGTGAGCAAGGCGCGCGACGCCAAGGGGCTGCGCGTCGCCTTCACCCGCGACATCGCCGGCATCGGCGTCGACTCCGAGATCGAGGCGATCTGCCGCAAGGCGGCAAGCCAATTGCGCGAGCAAGGCGCGACCGTCGACGAGATCGATTTCGATCTGTCCGAGGGTCGCGGCCCCTACAAGACCTGGCGCGGCGTCTGGATGGTCGGCCAGCAGCTCGCAAACCTCGGGCGGCTCGACGCGTTCGGCGAAAATCTCAAAGGCAATGTCGAATCGGGGCTGACGGTCACGACGACCGACATCGCAACGGCCGAGCGCACGCGCTTTGCGCTGTTCCAGAAAATGCGCGGGCTGTTCGGGCGATACGACTTGCTGCTCACGCCGGCCGCGCCGGTGAAGCCCTATCCGGTCGAGTGGAACTTTCCGAAAGAGATCAACGGCAAGAGCTTCGACGACTACATCGACTGGATCGCACCCGGTTTCCTCATCACCCTGATGAGTCTGCCGGCCGCGAGCGTTCCCGCCGGCCTCACCGCCGACAGGCTGCCGGTCGGATTGCAGATCATCGGGCCGCGCTTCGAGGAGCCGAAGATCCTGGCGCTGGCGAAACTGGTCCAGCGGGCCAATCCGATCGGCTGGCCGCCGGTCGCGAGCTAGACCGCGGATTGCAATGGTTCCTTCCGCTCATTCCCGCGAAAGAGGGAATCCAGAGCGGCGAATCCTGAGCTCGTTGCCCTGGGTCCCCGCCTTCGCGGGGACGAACGAAAAATTAGTTAGCTGCCGCGCAGGTAGCGGTACGCCGCGCGGACATTGAACGGCATCCACTCCTTGTAGCGCGGCATCGCGGCATAGTCGGCAAGCACGACGTCGCGCGCGGCGGCCTCCTCCGACCAGCCCGCCTTGATCGCCCTGTCAGCCCCACCGCGCACCGCCGCAAGAAG
>DASSYU010000188.1:0-3315 GCA_035703125.1 Pseudolabrys sp.
CCTTCAGGCTGACCTGCTTCGGCGCGCCGGCAAAGGCCTGCTCGCCGGCGCGGATCTGCTCGACATCCGGCATCAGCTGGGCGAAGGCAAAGATGCCAATCAGCACCGGCAGGAAGTCAAAGCCGCCTTCGAGCGGATGGACGCCCATGGTGAAGCGCTGCACGCCCAAAATCGGGTCGGGACCGACGATGGTCACCGCAAGGCCGATCGCTCCGGAGATGAGACCTTTGGTGACGGAGCGCCCGACCAGTCCCGCCACCATCGACAGCGCAAAGACGAACAAAGAGAAGAACTCCCACGGCCCGAATGCGAGCGCGAGCGAGGCGAAAGGCCCGGTCAGCTCGATCAGGCAAAGGCCGCCGAGCGCGCCGCCGATGAAGGCCGACCAGACGCCGACCCAGACCGAGCGCCCGGCCTCGCCCTTCTTGGTCATCGGGAAACCGTCAAACGTGGTCGCTACAGCCGAAGGCGTACCGGGGATGCCAATCAGGCTCGCGGTGATCGAGCCGCCAGCGGAACCGCCGACATAGACGCCGATCATCGCGGCAAGGCCCTGCAGCGGATCGAGGCCGAAGGTGAAGGGCAGCACCATGATGACGGTCATCGTGATGGTGACGCCCGGCAGCGCGCCGCCGATCACCCCGGCAATGGTGCCGACCAGCAACGGGACGAGGTACTGCATTTGCAGCACCGTCCCCATGTGCGTGAGGAGCAGTTCGTAGTGGTTCACATGTTGCTCCACGTGCCGCGCGGCAGCAGCAGCGATAGATAGTCCTGGAAGATCAAGTAACAGATGAGACTGGTTGCGGCGGCGACCGCGATCGCGAGCAGCCAGTGCCTGCTGCTGCGCGGCCATTCCAGCGTGACCTGCAAAGAGAGTACGAACAGGAATGTCGCGATCCGGAAGCCGAGCGGCGGCAGTAGCAGGATGTAAAGCCCGAACTCAATGAAGGTCGCGAGCACAAGACGATAGTTTGGCGGCGGGCCCGCCGCCGGCGCAGCGGCTGGGGCGGCCGCAGTCCGCATCGCGCGAAAATCAAGCGCGATCAGGATAACGCTGAGGAGCATCAGGATCGACAGCACCACGCGCGGATAGAACGCCGGCCCGATCGGAACGATCGCGGCCGGCGGCAATCCGAATGTCTGCGTCAGCAGGAGGACGCTGATGGCGAGGCAGACGAGCCCCGAAATCCCGTCGCGGCTCAGCATCATTCGCGCTTGAGCAGTCCGAGGGACTTGGAAATGTCCTTGGTCTGCACGTCGGACTTCTTCAGAAACTCCCCGTACGCCTTCGCATTCATGTAACGCACCTCGGTGCCCTGAAGCAGCATCGCCTTGGCGAACTCCGGTTCCTTCGTTGCCTTGGCGCATGCATCGTCAAGCTTGGCGATGATGTTTGCCGGCGTTCCTTTCGGCACCATGATGCCGCGATTGACGGAATACTCGACGTTGTAACCGAGCTCCTTCAGCGTTGGCACGTCCTCAAGGCCGGTCGTGCGCTTGTCGGACATATTGGCGAGGAAACGCAGCAGGCCGGCCTCGACCTTGCTTTTCTGCGTCAGGTTGCTGTCGCCGACCTCGATGTGACCGCCGAGCAGCGCGTTCATGCGCTTTGCGGTCCCGTCGTACGGCACATATTTGAACGTGATGCCGGCGGCGTTGGCAGCGAGGGCGATCGAATACTGGCTGGTGGATCCGAGCGATGCACCGACGACGATCTGGTCCGGTCGCTTCTTCGCGTCCTCGACCAGCTCCTTGAACGTTTTCCAGGGCGTCTTCGCGCCGACGGTGATCACCGAGGGCGTGGACGAGACCATGCAAACCGGATCGAACGCCTTGTCGTACTTTATGTCGATCATCCCGTCGAAATAGACGGAATGGATGTATTCGTGCGGTCCGTAAATCGTGTAGCCGTCCGGTGCGGCGCCCGCGGCTTCG
Source organism: Pseudolabrys sp. (assembly GCA_035703125.1). Lineage (GTDB taxonomy): Bacteria > Pseudomonadota > Alphaproteobacteria > Rhizobiales > Xanthobacteraceae > Pseudolabrys. The sequence goes on from DASSYU010000188.1 coordinate 1,939, forward strand.
CGCTCGCCGACAGTGCCCGACGCACCGCCGACATTGGCGATGACGATCGGTTGCCCGAGATATTTCTGCAGCAGGGGCGCGAACGGGCGGAAGATGAGGTCGGTATCGCCGCCCGCCGCCCATGGAACAATCAGCTTGATGGCCCGGTCGGGATAGTCGGCCGCGAAGCCGCTCGCCGTGGCCATGACCAGGGCTGCCGCGGACACGAATGTCCTTGCCAGGCACGATGAGATGCGTGTCATTGGAAGTTCCTCCCGTTTCGCTTTTATTTGTTCTGCGCGATAATGGGCAGAACTATAGCTTTATGAGAAGCTCGCTCAAGCCCTCCGGCGCTTCCGCCGAGCCCCGTTGAGCCGCCCGAGTTCGCGCGTCGACGGCATCCGCATGTTGGCGGCTTGTTCGTCGCGCGCCAGATTTTCTATAATCGAAAGCAACAATTTGCGTGCACGGGCGACGTCGTCCGAACGGACGCGGCGGATGGCGATCCGGTTTACCTCCTCGGCAAGCGGCACGAGCTTCCTCCGCAAGCCGCGGCCCTTCGAGGTCAGGAAAACATAGACTTTCTTGCGGTCGCCTGGCCGCCTGCGGCGAACAACGTAACCAAGACGCTCCATCGCCTTTACGGCCGAGAATGTAGTCGGCTCCATCACGCCGGCCTGCTCGCTGAGTTCGCGCTGCGTCAGCCCACCGGACTCCCAGAGGATGCGCAGAAATGTCCAGTGCCCGAATGACACGCCGTGCTCTGCAAGGCGCATCTGCAGCGCGCGCACGAGGGCGCGCGTTGCGTCCTTCACGAGATGCGCGAGGCGATCGTCGGGCACGGCCTCGCGCCAGTGCCGGAGAATGACCTGCGTGCTCGGCGGGGACTTGCTCATTTGAGGGGCACGTCGCGGCCGTCGCGCGCCGACTGCAGCATGGCCAGCAGGACCTCGACCGTCGCCAACCCCCATGCGGCGTCATGCAAGGGTGTCTTGCCGTGCGCGACGGCCTGGCAGAGCTCGTCGATGACTTCGGCGCGCGGCACGCCAGGCGAGGGGATCGCGTCAAGCCGGGACGATCCGTCCTGATAGATCATGACTCCGTTCTGCACCGGGCGCAGGTCGGCGCGCTCGCAGCTCACCAGTAAAGTGCCGAAGTGCTGATGCGCGGCCGCTTCGCCGGGCGGGTGGAAATCGGCGCCACCGTAGTTGCGGCCATTCTTGTATGCCGCCTCGTCTTCTTGCGTCTTGAAACGCAGGCGCGCCTGCCCGGGGTAAGGCGTCTTCGTCTGCCCCATTTCGCCGATCCAGCCTTCGAACTCGTCCGAATCGAAATGGCCATAGCCGCTGTAGACCAGCGATGCGAAGACGCCATTCGCGAATGTAAGAAGTGTTGCGT
>DASSYU010000079.1:0-5464 GCA_035703125.1 Pseudolabrys sp.
CGCCCACGCTTCTTCTTTCCATTTTTCAGTCATTACGAGTCCTCCCTCTGGATCTCATGAGTTGCGATCGGCACGCAACATCCGCTCGCCGACGCAAACCCGAACCGTTGATCTGGAAAACATCACGTCTACCCGCGCGCCAGCGGCACGGCTGGTGAAACGCGCAACCATAAGAGCGGTCACCGCATGCCTGACGGCATGACGAGGCATCGCCAATCCCTCCCCTGCCGGCCCTTGGCGGGCTCTTCGTGGTCGTTAGCAAACGCGATCCGGAACCAAGTTTCAACCGCATTTTCCATATTGATGGATACCAACTCACATGGTCGTATGCTTGCCTCAGGATTTGGCAGGCGGGCCGCCGCGGCCAATGCTAGCTTGGCCGCAACAACCAGACCGGACAACGTCAATGGCTGTCGGCGCCCTACGAAAAGAGCAGAAGGCCGACCAGGAAAGCGGTCCTACGGCGCGGCGGGCGATCCGCGCCGGCACTCTTCGCGGACCGACTGCCGGCCTCGCGCCGGGAAATGTGCAGGGCAATCTTGCCATTTTGCCGCAGGCGCTGGCAGCCGACTTCCTTCGCTTCTGCCAGCTCAATCCAAAGCCCTGCCCGCTGATCGGAATGTCGGCGCCCGGCGATCCGCGCGTGCCCGAATTGGGCGAGGATCTCGACATCCGAACCGATCTGCCGCGCTACCGGGTCTGGAAAAACGGCGAGCTCGTCGCCGAGCCACAGGACATCCGTGAATTCTGGCGCGACGACCTGGTGAGCTTCGTGATCGGCTGCTCGTTTTCGTTCGAGGAGGCGTTGACAGCGGAGGGCATCGAGCTGCGCCACATTACGCGTGGCTGCAACGTGCCAATGTACCGCACCTCGATCGCAACGCAGGAAGCGGGCCCATTTCGCGGACCGATGGTCGTTTCGATGCGGCCGATGACGCCGCGCGATGCGATCCGCGCGGTGCAGATCACGACGCGGTTTCCTTCGGTGCACGGCGCGCCGGTGCATATCGGCAAGCCGGAGATGATCGGCATCAAGGACGTTATGAAGCCGGACTATGGCGACGCCGTCGAAGTGCGCGACAACGAGTTGCCGGTGTTCTGGGCCTGCGGTGTCACTCCCCAATCCGTGATCGCGACGGTGAAACCGGAATTTTGCATCACGCATTATCCCGGCAGCATGCTGGTGACCGATCGGCGCAATACCGAGTTTGCGATTTTGTGAGATGGTCGTCCCGGGCGAGCGAAGCGAGGCCCGAGACCCACACTCCGCAGTTCATCGATAGTGCACGGCGTATGGGTCCCCGCCTTCGCGGGACGACAATATTAAATTAGGCCGCATCCCTCGCGTTCTTGTCGAGCAGGCCCGCTTCGATCAAGGCCTGCCGGATGCGCGTCACTTCCGCGCGCTCGATCTTGACCAGCGGCGGACGCACGACCGCGCGCGGCAACTTGCCGAGCAGCACGAGCGCTTCCTTCATGCGGTTGTGCATGTCGACGAAGGGATCGGCATAGAACGCGCGCGCGGTCGGCTCGATGCGTTCGTTGAGACGTTTCGCTTCGGCGAGATCGTTCTTCTGCACGGCACGGAACAGCCGCGCCTGCAAGTCGGCAATCACGCTGCCCGAGCCTGACAGCAGCCCGTTGCAGCCGAGCACCAGCGACGAGAACAGCCACGAGCTGTGCGTGGTCAGCACGTTCACCGGACGCGGCAAATTCTGCAGCGTGCGAATGTGCCATTCGTGGTGCGGCACATTGCCGATCCAGTCCTTGATGGCGCGGATCGACGGCACCTCCTCGCACATCTTCAGCAATGTATCCTTCGGGTAGCCTTGACCTGTCGCAAGCGGATACTGGAACACGATCAACGGCAGGTCGGTTGCATCCGCAATGCGCTTGATATGCGCAAGCGCCATCGCCGGCGACTGGCCAAGCGTGAAGGGCGCCGGCGGAAACACCAGCAGCGCGGACGCCCCGCCTTGCGCTGCCATGCGGGCGATGCACGCGGCCTCGATACTGCCATCGGCCCAGATCCCGTTCACCAACGGAAGGCGCGCGCCGATCTCATCCTGCGCGATGTCGAGCATGCGCTTCTGCTCATCGAAAGTGCACGAGGCAACCTCGGTCGAATGCGCGTTGACGGTGATTGCCGACAGGCCCTCGACCGAGGCAACGTCTCGCAGGTGCTTGCGGAAGCTTGCCTCGTCGATCGCGAGATCGTTGTCGAAGGGCAGCAGAACCGCCGGAATGACGCCCTGTGGGACATAAGCCTTCCGCTGCGCCATGAGCCGCTCTCGTTTGAGATTGCCGCAACGAGTATAATTCAGACGACCAGCGCGCCGCCATCGATATAGACGACCGATCCGGTCGCGAAGCCGAGAGTCATAAACGTAAGGATTTGCTGGGCGATGTCATCCCCCGTCCCCACGCGGCCGACCGGCAGCGCGGCTGCCGCCTTTGCCAGCATGTCGCGGCGGGCGGCTTCCGGCATGCTCGCGCGGATCGGCGTATCGATTGTGCCGGGCGACACGGCGTTGACCCTGACCGGGGCCAACTCCAGCGCCAGGCCTTTGGTTAAGGACTCAAGCGCGCCGTTGACCGCACCGACGATCGCAGCACCCGGCCGGGGGCGGGTGCTGAGGTAACCAGTCACAAGCGTCAGCGAGCCGCCGGCACGGATCTCGGCCGAACGCGCAACACGCCAGGCGCCCCAAAACTTGCTCTCCATGGTCGCGCGAACATCGTCCATGGCAACGGTCTTGAATGGCCCCGTGCGCAATTGCGCGGCCGTTACAACGACATGGTCGACGGGCCCGCATTTGCGGAAAAGATCGGCGACGCTTTCGTCGCTGGTGACGTCGGCCGGGATGTCTGTCGCACCGATCTTGTCAGCAGCAGCCTTCAAACGCTGAGCATTGCGCGAGGCGATCACCACGTCGGCGCCCTCTTGCCTGGCAAGTTCCGCGGTCGCAAGACCGATGCCGGACGAACCTCCGACGACGACGACTTTCTTTCCGGCAAGCGACATTGTGTGGCTTCTCCCGTTTGGACGCGCGTCTCAAGCGATAATTGAATAGGCGTGACGTTCTCGCCGTTCCAGAAGCGGCAAGGCACCTTCCAGCACAAGCTTTTTGAAGTGCGGCGTCTGCTGGTGATCGATGAACGCCTGTTCGTCCTTATACTGTTCGTACAGCAGAAATTCATTCCGATCCTCATGCGAGCGATTAACGACGAACTCCAGGTTGCCCGGCTCCTGCCGGGCGGCCGGAGCAAGCTCACGCAAGATCGCTTCGACTTTTTCTGTTTGTCCCTCGCGAGGGCGCCAGTACGCAACAATCACATATGTCATGATCTACCTGTTGGATGGTGGAAGCACGAACGCTTCCATGGTGATTAAACCGCAGCCTTGACGTCGCCCGCAAATCCGAATTCCGCCGAAAGGCGGTCGGCGGCCGCGCGGACCACGCGCGTCCGTTTCTGCAACGCCTCGATCGACAACCGCCAGACCGGACCCGAAATACCGATAGCGCCAATAACCTGACCGCTGAAATCGCGGACCGGCACTGCGATACAGCGCACTTCGGCATCGAACTCGCCATCATCGATAGCGAGGCCGGTGCGCCGCACTTCGGCGATTTCACGCCGCAACGGCTCGGCTGCGGTGATCGACTTCGGCGTCAATGCCGCAAGGTCGGTGCGCGTCAGATATTGCTCGAACTGATCGACCGGCAAGGCGGCCAGCATGATTTTGCCCAGAGCCGTGCAGTGCGCGGGACGCACGGCGCCGGCACGGTCGTTGAGCTGGAAGGCGCCCTTCCCGCCCGTGCGCGCCAGCACGACGACCGCATCGTCCATCCGCACCGAAAAATGCGCGCTCTCCCCGGTCTCGCGCGAAAGGCCCTCAAGGATGGGCGTCGCCAGGCTCACCATTTCCACTTCGTCGAGAGCGCTTGCCGCCAGCGCAAACAACGGCCGGCCAATCCGGTATCGCTTGGAGTCCATCATCTGACGCACATAGCCGAGCGACACCAAAGTCTTGACCAGATGGAATGTCGTCGAGTTGTGCAATCCGACCCGCTTGGAAAGATCGGCCAGGCCGATGCCGTCCCGGTTGCGGGCGATCTCCTCCATGATGGCGAAGGCGCGCGCGAGCGATTGCACACCGCCGCGCGGCTGGCCAGCGCCGCGTGCCGCGGCAACGCGCGCAGGGCCTCGTGCCGCGGCACTTGCCGATCTTGGTTTGCTTTGCGCTTTCACTATGGTCATGCCCCCTGCATTGCTATTTCGCGGGCATCGCATCGGGAAGATAGCGCTTGCCGAAGACCGGCTCTTTGTACGGGGTCGGCGGCAATTGCCAGGCCCCAGTCGAAGGCGGGCGCACTTCAGCGTCCACGTGCACGTCGAGCAGATAAGGCTTGTTGGCCTTGATCGCGTGCTCGAGCGCACCTTTGAAATCCTGCGACTTCGTCACCGTCATCGCTTCGACACCGGTCGCGCGCGCCCAGGCGGCAAAGTCAGGATTATATGGTTTGTTGTTCGGCCCTTCATGGAACATCGTGCCATGCTCGCGGCCGCCGAACATGCCGAGCTGGATGTCGCGGATCGAAACCCAGCCGAAATTATTCCAGATCACCCAGACCACCGGGATATTGTACTCGACGGCGGTGCACAGCACGTGCGGCACCATCGTGAAGCAGCCGTCGCCGGTGACGGCGACGACGGGCCGGTCGGGCGCAGCGAGTTTGGCGCCAAGCGCGCCAGCCGCGCCGAAACCCATGCCGGAAAAGCCCCACGAATTGAGCATCGTCTGGGGGCGCCGGGCCTTCCAGAATTGCATATACCAGTTATGACTGACGCCGACGTCGCAGCACAGGATGGCGTCCGGGGGCAGCACGGCCTGACAATCCGCGACGATGCGCTCGGGCCGGATCGGTGACGCATGCGTCTCGAAATTCGGGCGGATGAATTGATCCCACTCAGACTGCCATTTCCGGATGTCGGCGACCCAGGCCTTCGTTGCCTCTCGCTTCGGATTGCGCTTGTCGATCTCGGCTAGCAATTGTCTCAGGAACGTGCGCGCGTCGGCCATCACTCCGATGTCGGGCGGATAGTTGCGGCCAAGTTCAGCCGAGTCGACATCCGCATGGATCAGCTCGGTCCGCGGGAAATTCCAAGAATACCCCGGCATCCATGACGAGGCCGAGCGGTCATCGAAGCGCGCGCCAACAGCAATAACGAGGTCAGCATGCCGGCCCGCTTCGTTTGCGGGATATGCGCCGTTGCGCCCGATAAACCCGAGCGCCAGCGGATCGGTCATGTCCAGCGCACCCATGCCGTTGGGCGATGAGATCACCGGGATCTGCAGCCGGTGCGCGAATTCGGTAAGCTCACGCGAGGCCTCCGACAGCGTGACACCGTGGCCGACGAAGATGACGGGCCGCTGCGCTTTGAGAATGAGATCGACGCA
>DASSYU010000081.1:0-3073 GCA_035703125.1 Pseudolabrys sp.
TCCGATACCATTAGCCTTGCCGAGATCGTTAAGCTGTTTCAGCAGAACCGCAGGCGTGAGCTTTTTTCCGTCAATCGCAACCGGATTGCCCTTTTCGAAGTCGATCGTGATCGTGGTGGCCTTGTCGGGCGCCTTTTCAGGATCAACCGTGCGGGAGAACACGTAGTCCGGCACTTCCTGCGCCGGGTCTTCCAGGATTTTTCCTTCCGATGAAGTGTGCAACAGATTGGCGTCGACCGAGAACGGCGCCTCGCCACGCTTGTCCTTGGCGATCGGAATCTGGTGCTTTTCCGCAAATTCGATCAGCTTGGTGCGCGAGGTAAGATCCCACTCGCGCCAAGGCGCGATCACCGTTACGTCGGGCTTGAGCGCATAGTAGGTCAGCTCGAAACGCACCTGATCATTGCCCTTGCCGGTAGCGCCATGTGCAACCGCATCGGCCCCCAGCTTCTCGGCGATCTCGATCTGCTTTTTCGCGATCAACGGCCGCGCGATGGATGTGCCGAGCAGATACTGCCCCTCATACAGTGCATTTGCCCGGAACATCGGGAAGATGTAATCGCGCACGAATTCTTCGCGCAGATCTTCGACAAAGATGTTTTCCTTCTTGATGCCGAGCAGCAGTGCCTTCTCACGTGCGGGCGCAAGCTCCTCGCCCTGGCCCAGATCGGCAGTGAAAGTCACGACCTCGCAGCCGTAGGTGGTCTGCAACCACTTCAGAATGATCGAAGTGTCGAGCCCGCCGGAATAAGCGAGCACGACTTTCTTAACGGTCTTCTTGGTCTTGCCGTCGGGCATTGGAAAAAACTGCTGCAGTGGAAAATTGCGGCGGACTATAGGGCCAAAGACCGGCCTCGCAAAGCGCGTCCTCGTTAACGACTTCTATTTTGTCTTTCGACTTCCGCCGAACAGGCCGGCAATCAAACCGTAGCCCGGCATAGCCACGCGCTCGAGCGCCCGTTCGACGTCCTCGTCCGAGAAGCGGGTCCGACGCCAGCGATAGATGACTGCGTAAGTGATCCAAACGATCAAAAAGGTGAATATGCCGGCGAAGATGACATCCGACGGAAAATGCGCGCCGGCCATCACGCGGATGGTCCCCATCCCCGCCCCAAGCGCGAGCGCCGCTGCATAGGCGAGCGCGCGCCAATGCGGCGGCGCCAGGGCAGCAGGCGCAATCGTCCACACGGCGCCGGCCACGTCGCCGGAGACGAACGAGCAATTGGACGAACAATCGCCTCGCGGGTCCCACCAGGCGACGAAGTGCTGGTCGCCGCCGAACTGTGTCACGTCGATGGGCCGCGGCCGGCCCCAATGATCCTTAAGAAGCACATTCACCAGCAAGCCGGGCGCAAGCGCCATCGTCGCGATCAATAATACTGTTGCACGACCTGATATCAGCATTCTTCTAGGTGGCAGCAGCAGTTTGACAATGAGCGCACATACGGCGGGCGCCACCAAAATGGTACCAATCCAGAGTCCGGTGTCGCGCGCCTTCATCAGCGGCGGAAAGAGACGCAGCGCAAACATGTTGCGACTGTGGTCTTCGAACGCGTGGAAATATCGCGCAACTTCCAAATCGAGGCCGGGATAAAGCCCAAAGACCAAGCCGGCGACAACGGCAATGGCGAGCGCGATCAGCAATCCGGTGCGATTCATGCTGCTTCGTCTAGCCGACACCTCCGGAAATAGGAAGGCGGCAGGCGCAGCGACTGATATAACTCCGCCATGGCAAGGCCCTCACTTGATTTCTGGTTCGACTTCGCCTCGACATACTCTTACCCCGCAGCAATGCGCATCGCATCGCTCGCTGAGACGAGCGGCATCACCGTGCGCTGGCGACCGTTCATGTTGGGGCCGATTTTCAAGGCTCAGGGCTGGGCAACCTCCCCATTCAATCTTTACCGGGCCAAGGGCCGCAACATGTGGCGCGACCTGGAGCGTGTTTGCGCCTCGCTCGATCTTCCGTTCACGCGACCGGATCCGTTTCCGCAAAACTCCTTGCTGGCAGCGCGAGCCGCGCTGGTCGCGCTTGCGGACAATTGGGGTGAAAGTTGTTGCCGCGCCATCTATCGCGCGGAATTCGGCGAAGGCCGCAATATCGAAAAATCGGACGCGATCGGGGAAATTCTCAAGAGCCTCGGACAGGATGCCAACGCCGTGCTGGAGCGAGCTCAGTCGACTGAGATCAAATCGCAGCTTCGCGAGCAAACCGAGGAAGCGCAGCGGCTCGGCATATTCGGCTCGCCGAGTTTCGTCACCGTCGGCGGTGAGCTTTTCTGGGGCAACGATCGACTCGAAGCGGCGCTGGATTGGGCCAGACGCTAGCTTTCGCGACGCTCGCGCCAGCGGCCTGCATTGCGGCCGGCGATCAGCCAATATGCCAAGCCACCAAGGATTCCCGCGGCGGCCGCCAATTGCAGGGTATTCGCAACCGGCGTCACATCTGTGGTGTTTTCAAGCCGGACCGAAATGTCGGACCCATAGTAGGAAGCAAGCGCAACCAGCGCGCCGCCGACGCCGTAGTAGATGAAGCTGCGCATGCGCGCCGCCTCCGAGATCGCGATCACAACCGCGGCCGGCAGTAACGCAACGGCGCCGACGTAGCTCGTGGCAAAGAACGAGACAACGAAGAACATCACGCGCTCAAATGGGTCGGAATCGGCCCCCGCCCAATCCGGCGCAATGATGCCGATCGCAAGCGTGATACCGGCAACAATGATGGCAACGAGAAGTCCAAAAATAATGACGATGATCCGGCCGAAGAGTGACATCTTGCTGTATTGCCCTCAAAAACCGCGCCGTCACTCCACCATCGCCATCGCGCGCAGCGCCATACGCTCGCGCGCCGAAAGTTTTTCTGTCGCGCTCTTGAGCTGGCCGCAGGCTGCCAGGATATCGCGCCCGCGCGGTGTGCGCACCGGCGAAGCACACCCCGCATCAAACACAATCTGTGAAAATCTTTCGATCTGCTCCCAGTCCGAACACTCGTACTTGCTGCCCGGCCACGGATTGAACGGAATGAGATTGATCTTGGCAGGGATGCCTTTAAGCAGCCGTATCAGCGCTTTCG
>DASSYU010000082.1:0-2812 GCA_035703125.1 Pseudolabrys sp.
CCTTTCAGGCTTGCCCCGCCCACCAGGGTCCCGTTCACGTTCGGGACCGTCAAAAGCTGTTTGGCATTGTCAGGCTTGACCGAGCCGCCATAGAGGATCCGTACGGCCCCCGCCTGCGCGGTAAAGCGCTTGTTCAACCGGTCTCGAATGAACGCGTGGACCTCGGCCACATCCGCTGCCGTCGGCGTGAGGCCGGTCCCGATCGCCCAAACGGGTTCGTATGCAATGACCAGATTGGCCGTGGCGGCTCCATCGGGCAGCGAGCCGTCGAGCTGACGGCCCACAATCTGCAAGGTCTTGCCGGCTTCACGCTCGGCTCGCTGTTCCCCGACACAGACAATGGCGGTCAGCCCCGCGCGCCAGACCGCCTGCGCTTTGGCCCGGACCTGCGCATCCGTCTCGTGATGGTCGGCGCGCCGCTCGGAGTGGCCGACGATCACCGCGCGCGCCCCGGCATCGGCGAGCATCTCCGCGGCAATGTCGCCTGTGTGGGCGCCCGACGGCTCGGCGTGACAGTCTTGCGCGCCGATGAGCACCGGCGAGCCGCGCGCCGCTCCGGCGAATGCCGCTACCAAGGTGGCTGGCGGGCAAACCATGAGTTCCGCCTTGCCGGCAAAATCCTTAGAGCCGGAAATGATCCTGGCCAGCTCAGCTTCCGACGCCGCCAGCCCGTTCATTTTCCAATTGCCCGCGACGAGCGGGATTATTTTGGCTGCCGCCATCCAATCACCCTCTCCGCGTGCGGTTATCAGACCCGCTTTGGCAAAGCCAGCAGTTCGGCTCGAGGCCGATCCTTCTTGAGTTGCAAGGAGTTGTGCCTGTCACTATGGTGCGCCCGGCGCGCTTGGGCTAGACATGCGCGGTCATCCACCCCGATCAACCGTTATTAAAACCTGAAATAGCGCACGCATGCTTCGCGGTATTCACAAAGCCTCCTCGACCTGGCTCGGCAAGGCCGTAATGGCCGTCGTGATGGGCATCATCGCGGTCAGCTTCGCGATCTGGGGCATCGGGGACATATTCCGTGGCTTTGGGCGCAACGCGGTGGCCACGATCGGCGGCACCGAAATATCGATCGAGCAATTTCGCCAGTTCTATAACGACCGCTTGCAGCAATTGGGACGCCAGGTCGGGCGGCCGATTACGCCTGATGAGGCACGCGCCCGCGGGCTCGATCGCCAATTGCTCGCGCAGTTGGTCGCCGAAACCACGATCGACGAGCAGGCCAAGCAGCTGCGGCTTGGTGTCGACAACGCCGAAATTTCCAAGCGCATTACATCGGATCCGTCGTTCCGTGGCGCCAACGCGCAGTTCGACCGCCAGCGCTTCGAACAGATTATCCGCCAGGCCGGATTCACCGAGAGCCGTTTCATTGAGGAGCAGCGCCGCTCAATGCTGCGGAGGCAGCTTGCCCAGAGCATCACCGGCGATCTGAAGGTTCCCGCCACCGCTCTGGCTGCACTCAACCAGTACCAGAGCGAAAAGCGGCAGATCGAGTACATCGCTCTGGGGGCTGCCCAAACGGGAGACGTCCCAGCGCCAACACCCGAGGTCCTGAACAAATATTTCGACGAGCGAAAGACGCTGTTCCGCGCGCCCGAATACCGCAATATCACGTTGCTTTCCCTCACCCCGTCCGAACTCGCGAAGCCCGATGCCGTCACGGACGCCGACGCCAAAGCTTATTTTGAGCAGCGCAAGGACAGTTACGGCAAGCCGGAGAGGCGCGAGGTCCGTCAAATCGTTTTCCCAAAACCCGAGGAAGCCGCCGACGCACGCGAGCGCATCATAAAGGGCGCGAAGTTCGACGATATCGCCAAGGAACGGCAGCTGAAAGAATCGGACACCGATCTCGGCATGGTTGCAAAGTCGGGCATCATTGATTCCGCCGTGGCCGATGCAGCCTTTGCCCTCAAACCTGGCGAGACGAGCGCGCCGCTGAAAGGCCGGTTCGGTACCGTGCTGCTGCAAGTGGAGAAAATCGAGCCCGGCGAGGAAAAAACCTACGAACAGGTCGCCGCGCAGATCAAACGCGAGATGGCCGAGAGCTGGGCAAAATCGGAAGTTGGCAATTTGCGTAACAAGGTCGAAGACGAACGCGCGGCTGGCTCGACGTTGGCGGAAACCGCCAGAAAACTCGGCCTCAAATCCGTGTCGATCGAGGCTGTTGACCGGTCGGGCCGCGGCCTTGACGGAAAGCCCGTCACCGGATTGCCGCAGACCCCGGACGTCATCAGCGCCGCGTTCGCCGGCGATGTCGGCATCGACGCCGACCCGCTGCAGCTGCCCAGCGGTGGGTATCTTTATTATGACGTAACGGGTGTGACGCCATCGCGCGAGCGGCCGCTCGAAGAGGTGAAGGATCAGGTCACAGCTCGCTGGCGCGATGATGAAATCGCGAAGCGCCTGCAGGCGAAGGCGGACGATCTTGTCGGCAAGCTCAAGGCGGGCACGTCGTTTGCCCAAGTTGCGAGCGAAGCCGGCCTTAGCGTGGAGACCGCGAAAGATCTTCAGCGTGGCAAAAGCGGAGGTTTCGTTCCTGCCAAAACAATCGAGGCGGTGTTCCGCACGCCGAAGGGCACGCCGGCCAGCGCCGAAGGCGGAAACGAAACCGAGCGCTTCGTCTTCCGTGTGACTGATGTTGTCGACCCGCCTTTCGAAGCAGGTACACAGCAAGGCCAGGCAATCACCACCACTTTGCAGAACTCCTATACCGACGACCTTCTCGGTGAGTACGTCGCCCGCCTGGAAAACGACTTCGGTGTGTCCGTCAATCCGTCGGCGCTGAATCAGGTCATCGGCGGCGGCTCAC
>DASSYU010000172.1:0-10554 GCA_035703125.1 Pseudolabrys sp.
ACTTCAATCCGATCGGATTTTTAATTCCGCGTGCATATTCGATATGTGCGTGGTCATGCTGACGTGTCCGATCGCCAATCCAAAGCATATGACCCGACGTTGCGTACCAATCGCCAGTCGTGGAATCGACGCGGGTCAGCGCTTCCTCAAATCCCAAGAGCAGGGCTTCGTGGCTCGTGTAGAAATCGGTCGTCCGCAATTCGGGATGGCTTTCGAGATCAAGCCCGCAAGCCTGCATGAAGCCAAGCGCCTCCGAGATCCGATCCGACAACTCGACATAACGCCGCGATTGTGGGCTGTCCTTTACGAACCCGAGCATCCACTGACGCACACTTGCAAGATTGGCATAGCCGCCTTGCGCAAAAGCGCGCAACAAATTCAGCGTTGCTGCCGATTGCCGATAGGCTTCGATCTGGCGGCGCGGATCCGGTCGCCGAGCCTGCTCGGTGAAGGCATAGTCGTTGACGATATCGCCGCGATAGCTCGGCAATTCCTTGCCGTCGCGTTTCTCTGTCGCAGATGAGCGCGGCTTGGCGAACTGCCCGGCAATACGGCCAACTTTTACGACTGGCGAAGCGGCCGCATACGTCAACACGACCGCCATCTGCAGGAACATCCGGAAAAAGTCGCGGATATTGTTGGCGCCGTGCTCGGCGAAGCTTTCTGCGCAGTCGCCGCCCTGCAACAGAAAAGCCTGGCCGTTGGCGACCCGGGCCAACTGCTTCTTCAGGTTTCGCGCCTCGCCGGCAAAAACCAGCGGCGGGAATGTCGCCAGCTGCTTTTCGACGTCAGCCAAAGCCTGCCGGTCTGGATAGTCCGGCACCTGCTGAATTTGCTTCTTGCGCCAGCTGTCGGGCGTCCAACGTTCCGCCATTACGCACTACTCCAGGATTTGGGCGGGCTTATACACGAGAGCGCCCTCGAGTGGCCAGTTTTTCCGCAAAATTCGGTTATTTAAACGCTATTCCGCCGCGCGCTGCCCATAGCTCATGGCTTTTTCGCGCATGGTGACAAGTTCTTCGGCCGCCGTTGGATGCACAGCCATAGTGGCATCGAAGTCTGCCTTGGTCGCGCCCATCTTCACAGCGATTCCGACAACCTGGATCAGCTCGCCTGCATCCGGCCCGACGATATGGCACCCGACAACGCGATCGGTCGTGCCATCCACCAGCAATTTCATGAATGTGCGTGTGTTGCGGCCGGAAAGCGTCGCCTTCATTGGACGAAATGTGGTTTTGTAGACATCGAGCTTCACCAAGCGTTCGCGTGCCTGGGTCTCCGTCAGTCCTATGACGCCTATCTCGGGTTCGGAGAAAACCGCGGTCGGCACATTGGTATGATCGACCGGCGTCGGCTTGCTGCCGAATACCGTATCAGCGAAAGCATGACCTTCGCGGATGGCCACGGGGGTAAGATTGACGCGGTTTGTGACGTCACCAACGGCATAAATATTGGAAACCGAAGTCCGCGAGAATTCGTCGACTTCGATACCGCCATGCCCAGAGATCTTGATCCCCAGACGTTCCAACCCGAAGCCGCTCACGTTGGGATGGCGGCCAATCGCAAACATGACCTTGTCTGATTTGATTGTGCTCTTGTCGGAGAGGCGCGCGACAAATTCTTCGCCGGTCTTCTGAATCTCCGTGACAGTGTGGCCGCAAGTCACTGTGATGCCGCGGCTTCGCATTTCATTGCGCAAATGCTCTCGTACATCGTCATCGAATCCACGGAGGATGTTCTCTCCGCGATAGACTAGCGTGACCTCGCTGCCTAGCCCTGCAAAAATGCGTGCGAACTCGACGGCAATATACCCGCCGCCCTGTACCACGATGCGTCGCGGCAGTTCGGGCAAATGAAAAGCTTCGTTCGACGAGATTGCGTGCTCGAGGCCAGAGATCCTCGGCCCCATATGCGGCCACGCTCCGGTCGAAATCAAAATCGTTTTCGCGCGTACGCTTGCACCGGTCGCGAGACGAACAGTATGCGCGTCCTCAAGAATGGCACGGGCTTTCACCAACGCGACATTGTAGCGCTCGAGGGTGGCGGTGTATGCGGCTTCCAGCCGTGCAATCTCGCGGTCTTTGTTGGCAGTCAGCGCGGACCAATGAAACGTTGGATCCGGCACCGTCCAGCCGTAACCAGCTGCATCTTCAAATTCATGCGAAAACCGCGACGCGTAGACAAGAAGCTTTTTCGGCACACAACCGCGGATGACGCATGTCCCGCCAACCCGATATTCCTCGGCGGCCATCACGTGGGCGCCATGACTGGCGGCGACGCGAGCCGCCCGCACGCCTCCGGATCCTGCTCCAATAACGAAAAGATCGACGTCGTGGTCCGCCATCAGTCGCCGCCGGCACCAACCGAGATTGCTTTGCGCGATCTCCGGTTACGGTCTTTCAAAGTGCGTGACCTCGCTTTTTCAATTCGTCACGCATCTTTGCGATCACCTGATCGGAAAGTTTGTTCGCCCAGTCTTGCGCGAACTTCATGCTGGTGTCGACAATCTTCGGCTGCTCCGCGAGAAGCTTCTTGCCCGCCGTGGTCTTATAGAACGCAAGAATGTCCTTGAGCTCCTGCTCGGTGAAGTTGGCCGCGTAGAGGCGCGCCACTTCCTCAGTAAGTTCGCCGAAGCGCGGCTGCAGATCTGTGCGGATCTGCGTGGCGATCTCGTTGAGGTCTTTGGCCAAGGCGGGATTTTGCTGCAAATAAAGGACCTTTGCCTGCTCAACCACACCCGCAATGAGCGGACTGAAAAGCGTCGTCGTCCCGGTAATCGTTATCAATTCCTTGGCGCTCGCCATAGCGGCGGGCGATGACTGTTGGGCGCTGGCCAAAGGACTAAAGATTGCCAGTGTCAGGCCTAGAACGGCCCACCTGGCAGCATTGTTGATGGCCACTGCAACGCTCATTTTGGGAACTCCATCTAGCTCGAGATTCACGCCCTTTCGACTACCTTCACGCCAGCCGGCCCGCCAATAATGGCCGTGTCTGCAAGGCCAATAAAGAGGCCGTGCTCTACGACCCCGGCTACCGCCGCAAGCGCATGCGCCAAAGCAGCGGGGTCGTCAATCCGGCCAAGCTCTGCATCAATAATCCAGTGGCCGCCGTCAGTGACAAAAGGATGGCCGCCTTTGGCTTGCCTTATCGTCAGCGAGCCGACCTTCTGGACGCGCTTTATGGCCGCTTCGATCGAGCGTTGTATGGCTGCAACACCGAACGGAACGACTTCGATCGGCAGCGGAAACCGGCCAAGCGCGCCGACGTATTTGCTTTCGTCAGCGATAACGATCATACGCCCCGAAGCCGCAGCGACGATCTTCTCCCGCAGCAAGGCGCCGCCGCCCCCCTTAATCAAGGAAAGGTCTGGCGCGATTTCATCGGCGCCATCTACCGTCAAATCGAGCTGGGGGGTGTCGTCGAGTGTGGTCAGAGTAATTCCGCAACGTTTGGCGTCGGCCAACGTCGCCTCCGACGTGGGCACCGCTACGACGTCAAGGCCTTCGCGGACGCGTTCGCCGACCAGTTCGACAAAATATTTTGCAGTCGAGCCGGTGCCCAGCCCGAGCCGCATGCCGGGGCGTACAAATTCGACTGCGCGAGCTGCGGCCGCGCGTTTGTAGGTATCGGTGTTCATCAGCATGTCAGCTGTGCAGTTGGTTGTCGATTTAGGCTTGGTACGTCGAGCCTATCTAGCCCCGATCCTTCGATATGAATAGCCGAAAATTGGCGTGATAGCTAAAGGGTAAATCGGCCTTGCAACGAGACTGAACGAAAGCTAGCGATCCCTCCATGTCCGCCCCCACCATTGATTTCGACCTCGACGGTACGCTTGTCGATACGGCATCTGATCTTGTCGACGCGCTAAATGTGATTTTCGCGCGGGAAGGGTTTGCGCCGTTGGCCTACGAGCACGCACGGAATTTTGTGGGCGGAGGCGCCCGGGTGATGATCGCGCGCGGCTTCAATGCCCAAGGTCGCGTTCTTTCACCAAATAAACTTGAGCAATTGTTCAAGGATTTCATCGCACATTATTCCGAACATCTCACCGATCGATCCCTTCCCTTTCCAGGCCTCACAGAGGCCCTTGACCTTCTCGCCGCACGCGGCTGCTGTTTCGCCGTCTGTACGAACAAGCTCGAAGCGCTTTCCGTTCGGCTACTCGGAAAATTGGGGCTCGCCGACTGCTTTGCTGCGATCTGCGGCCAAGACACTTTCGGCATACAAAAGCCCGACCCGGAGATCTTGCGACGGACGATACTTGCGGCCAGCGGAAGGTTGGAAACTGCCGTCATGATCGGTGATTCAGTCACCGACATTCGCACGGCGCGCGCGGCAGGCGTTCCAGTTATCGTGGTCGACTTTGGGTATAACGAGCGGCCTATTGCAGAATTTGGTCCGGACCGGATTATCGGTCACTTCTCCGAGTTGCCGGTGTCGGTGGCCGCAATTTCGTCAGGACTCTGACACCAGAACCGAATTATGGTTAAATGTAGTAAGGTTAACGGGGCGCAATATGTTGCACCCGCATGGATGCGCCCCTATCCTTAGCGACGGGCGAGCGGCCTAAAGCCGCTTGAGTGGGACGGTTAATATGATGTACCGAGTTCTCGTGATAGCCGGCGGTGCCCTTGCACTTGCGGCATGCTCCTCGTCACCTGATTGGATGAGCTTTGGCGGACTAAAGTCCGGTCCAATGTTGGACACCGTCAGCTTCGAGTCGGAGCCGCCGGGTGCCGAAGCCAAAACGTCCAACGGTCAGACATGCCGTACGCCCTGTTCACTTGCATTGCCGGTCGAAGCGCCTCTCACCGTGACGTTTACACTCAACGGCTACGCGCCTGAATCTGAAAAGCTGGATATGGTTCAGGCGACCGGCGAGGCTCCCCGTTTTGGACCCAACCCGGTGGTCGTCGAGCTCACGCCCGCTCAACAACAGCCTCGGGCCACCAAAAAACCGGCCGCCAAGAAGCCGGCCACGAAGAGACCCGCTGCAGCGGCTGCTCCGGCGCCGATGACAGCAGCACCGGCACAGCCCGCCTCGCCTTGGCCAACAAGCGCGCCGCCCGTACGGCAATAGCCGGCTGAATATCCTGAATTGATGGCGTGGCCCGATCGCAGGCGGCCATACTTGGCAGTGATTTCTGGACGACATCGCCAATATCAGCCAGAGTCCCTATATGGTGACGTAACGGGCTGCGAACATACTGCGTAGAGACCATGACGTTGGCGAGCGACACATCTGTCATCGAGTTTGACCGCGGCGGGTCGAGTCCGCCGCAGCTGGTCGATCCGTTCCGGCGCGCCATTACTTACTTGCGGGTCTCGGTAACCGACCGCTGCGACTTTCGCTGCGTCTACTGCATGTCGGAGCATATGACGTTCCTGCCGAAGGCAGATCTTCTTAGTCTTGAGGAACTCGATCGGCTCTGCAGCGCATTCGTGGCAAAGGGTGTCAACAAGTTGCGCCTGACCGGTGGGGAGCCTCTTGTCCGCCGTGGCATCATGACCTTGGTGTCCTCCCTTTCTCGCCACCTTGCCAGCGGCGCGCTCAAGGAATTGGCGCTGACAACCAATGGTTCGCAGCTGCAGAAATATGCGGCGGAGCTGAAAGCGAACGGCGTCAGACGAATCAATATTTCGCTCGACACGCTCAATGCGGACAGATTTCGCGCCATCACGCGTTGGGGCGATCTTGACAATGTCATGGCTGGAATCGACGCGGCACAGGCGCAAGGTCTTGAGATCAAGATCAACGCGGTTGCCTTGAAGGGCGTGAACGAAGACGAGATCGTCAATTTGCTCGAGTGGGCTCACGGACGAGGTATGGATCTTACCGTGATCGAAGTTATGCCTCTGGGCGACGTCGACGAATCGCGTCTCGATCAGTATCTGCCGCTGTCGATTGTGCGAGCAAGACTGGCAGAGCGATTTACGCTCGAAGAGATCGACTACCGTACGGGAGGTCCTGCCCGCTACGTGCGTGTAAAGGAAACCGGCGGACGTCTCGGTTTTATTACGCCGTTGACGCACAATTTCTGCGAATCCTGCAATCGCGTTCGCATCACTTGCACTGGCACACTCTATATGTGTCTCGGTCAGAACGATGCTGCCGATTTACGCAGTCCATTGCGCGCGTCTGAGAGCAACGAATTCCTTTATTCTGTTATCGACGAGGCAATTGCCCGTAAGCCGAAAGGGCATGACTTTGTGATCGACCGCAGGCATCTGCAGCCGGCATTGCCTCGCCACATGAGCATGACCGGCGGTTAATGCAGACTGCGCCATTGCGATGCAGACATTCGCAGGACGGCTTAATCGCCCGGATGATAGGGTTCTTATGTCGTGTTTCCGTCGTCCGACCGGCCCGTTACCCACAATTCGGCGATATAGCAGCCGCGTGGGTGGTTCCTTCGATATCGACGAAATTCTCCATTGACGCCGGATATGAGCATCGGATTAGGTGGCGGTCTTGGCTTGCATCCCGTTGCGTAGGCCAAGGTCCAGGGGGGACGATCTTTGGGGGCGGGACAATTTCCTAAGCCTCTGTGGGGATGAGGTGTGAAGAGTCTGCTTGCGATCAGTCGCGGGATCGACTGGTTCAACACGAATTTGGCTGTTGTCGCGAATTGGCTGGTCTTGCTGGCAGCACTCATCAGTGCGGGCAACGCGGGCAGCCGCTATTTATTCAGCGAGAGCTCGAACGGGTGGCTTGAAATCCAGTGGTACATGTTCGCCGGCATGGTCCTGCTCGGCGCACCCTATACCCTGAAAATGAACGAGCATGTCCGCGTGGATCTCGTTTATGGCCTTGCGTCCGAGCGCACCCAAATTTGGATCGACATCGTGGGCGGGCTTCTGTTTCTGCTGCCGATCTGCGTGATCCTCACCTACTTCACATGGCCGTGGTTTGTTGAGTCCTGGACACTCAATGAGGCCTCTTCCAATGCAGGTGGCTTGGTCCGCTGGCCGGTGAAGCTGCTGTTGCCCGTCGGATTTTTTCTGATGGCAATGCAGGGCGTCTCGGAAATCATCAAGCGGGTGGCCGCGCTTGAGCATGTGATCGACGCCGAATTCAAATACGAAAAGCCATTGCAATGAACTGGGTCGCCGAGCATCTCGCACCCCTGATGTTCGTGGGCATGATCTTGTTCATGCTCATTGGCTACCCGGCAGCTTTTTCGCTGGCTGCAACGGGCTTGTTTTTTGGCTTTCTCGGTATCGAATTCGGTCTCATCCGGCCGGATTTTCTTGGGAACCTCACCTACCAATTATTTGGAATCGTCTCGAACGAACTGCTGCTCGCAATTCCTTTTTTCACGTTCATGGGCGCCATTCTGGAGCGGTGCGGGCTCGCTGAAGATTTGCTCGACTCCTTTGGACAACTGTTCGGGCCGGTGCGGGGCGGCCTTTCCTACGCGGTGATATTCGTCGGAGCGATCCTCGGCGCCATCACGGGCACGGTGGCAGCTTCGGTCATCGCGATGGGGGTTATCTCAATGACCCCAATGCTCAAATTCGGATATTCCGTTCGCCACACGATGGGCGTGATTGCCGCAGCAGGCACGATCACCCAGCTAATTCCGCCATCACTCGTGCTGGTCGTGTTGGCCGATCAATTAGGTCGGTCGGTCGGCGACATGTACGCCGGAGCCCTCGGCCCGAGCCTAATTCAGGTCCTGTTGTTCTGCGGCTGGGTTTTGATCGTCAGTATCCTATGGCCAGAGACGGTCCCAGCGCTTCCAAAGGAAGCCCGCACGCTGCAGGGTTGGGCCCTGTGGAAGCGTTGTATGCGGGGCATGATCCCTTCTCTCGGCCTGATCTTCCTTGTCCTCGGCACAATCTTCTTGGGTCTTGCCACTCCGACTGAGGCCGGCGCCATGGGCGTGGTTGGCGCAATAGCGCTCGCGTTCTCTTACGGCACATTGAGTTGGTCGCTTCTCTACCAGGGCATGGCATCCACGATGCGCATCACCGCCATGGTGACTTACATCCTGATCGGGGCGCGTGTCTTCAGCCTCGTGTTTCAGGGCGTGGGCGGCAAAGAGTGGATTGAAGACCTTTTGACGTCCCTCCCCGGTGGGCAACTCGGCTTCTTGATTTTCGTCAATGCCTTCATTTTCGTGATCGCGTTTTTCCTCGACTTCTTCGAGATCGCCTTCATCATTATTCCATTGTTGGCCCCGGCCGCGGACAAACTCGGGATTGACCTGATCTGGTTTGGCGTATTGATTTGCGCCAACATTCAGACGAGCTTCATGCATCCCCCGTTCGGGTTCGCGCTGTTTTATTTGCGGGGTATCGCTCCGAGATCCATTAAGACGTCAGAAATCTATTGGGGAGCAATCCCGTGGATTGGGACGATGGTGATCCTCGTCGCGATCGTAATTATCTGGCCGGCGTCCGTAACGTTTTGGCTCGACAAAGGCCCAAAGATGGATCCCTCGAAAGTCAAAATCGAAATTCAGATGCCAGAGATGGCACCGCTGAATTTCGACCCGCCCAAATAGGGCGGCGACCAAAATAAAACCCGGGGCTATTGGCCCCGGGTCTTGTATTTGCAGGTATTTTTAGCCGCGCGCTTTGCGGATCATGAAGGTGTCGTAGGCAAGCTCGGCCACCTGAAACCACTGATAGCCGTTCTTCGTGAATTCCATCATCGAGTCGTTGACCTTCTTGAAACTCGCATTCTCTTTCGAGATTTCGCCATGCAATTCCATGGCGGCTTTGTAGCTCGCTTCCATGATCGGGGCGGAGAAGGCATGCAGTTTTGTTCCGCCGGCAAGCAACTTCCGCAACGAAGCCGGATTGTGTTTGTCGTACTGCGCGATCATCCAAGTATTGGCGAAAGCCGCGGCATGCTCAAGGATGGCTTGGTAACTCTTGGGCAGCGCGTTCCATTTGTCCAGGTTGATGAAGGCGAAGATCATTGAGCCGCCTTCCCACCAGCCCGGATAGTAGTAGTGCGGAGCGATCTTGTAGAAGCCGAGCTTCTCGTCATCGTAAGGCCCGACCCACTCGCATGCGTCTAGTGTGCCTTTTTCCAACGCCGGATAGATATCGCCGCCGGCAATCTGCTGTGGCACGCCACCGAGCTTCTGCAGCACCCGGCCTGGGAAACCGCCGATACGCATCTTGAGACCTTTAAGATCATCAACTGTATTGATTTCTTTCCGGAACCATCCGCCCATCTGGCAACCGGTGTTGCCAACAAGGAGAGAATGTACGTTGTACTTTTTATAGAACTCGTTGAGGACTTCCTTGCCGCCGCCGAGCGTGTACCAACCCTGGTTCAAGCGCTGGTTGGGACCGAAAGCCACGGAGGTGCCGAAGGCGAATGTCGGATCCTTGCCAAAATAATAGTAGGACGCCGTGTGACCGATCTCGACGTTTCCGGCCGAAGCCGCATCGAGCGCCTGCAGACCGGGCACGATTTCGCCAGCGGCAAACGTCTGGATTTGGAATTTGTTGTCGGTCGCTTCAGCAACAGACTTCGCCATAACCTCGCAACCGCCCCAGAGGGTGTCGAGCGACTTCGGCCAACTGGCTGTCATGCGCCATTTGACCTCCGGCATGGATTGCGCAATTGCCGGAGCGGCGACCGCACTCGCGGCAACCCCAAGGCCGGCAGCCTTCAAGAATTCACGACGTTTCACCCCTTACCCTCCTTAATTTGTGATAGCGGGAGCTCCCACTACAGCCAAAACCCGGGCATTCGTATACCGCCCTGGGCCTTGATCAAAACCATGACGGAGCCCGCCACTTAATTCCAGCGTGCATCTCTTCGACCAAAGTTGTAGGTGCTCGACCACGCAAAAATAATGGGCCGGAAAATGCTGGGGCCGGCTCCTTAGCCGACCCCGGTACAGGCACATAGCATCAAGTTTTCAGGTTCGCGCGCCCGCGCGGATCATGAAGCTGTCGTAGGTGTATTCAGCGACCTGCCACCACAGATACTCGTCGCGACGGAATGCCGCGATCGAGTCCCATACCTTCTTGTAGCTCGGATTGGTGGCGGATGTTTCGGTATTCACTTCATTCGATGCCTTTAAGCAGGCTTCCATGATCGCCGTGGAGAACGGCCGCAGCTGGACGCCGTTGGCGACCAGCCGCTTTAGGGCCTGCGGATTGCGCGCATCGTATCTCGCTGTTTGTTCGATATTGGCGAAACCGGCGGCCGCAGTGACGATGGCTTGATATGACTTCGGCAACTCGTTCCACTTGGCCTGATTGACCATCAGGTGATTGGCTGTGCCGCCTTCCCACCAGCCCGGGTAATAGTAGAATTTCACAATCTTGTAGAAGCCCAGCTTCTCGTCGTCGTACGGCCCGACCCATTCAGTGGCGTCGATCGTGCCCTTCTCCAGCGCCGGATAGATATCGCCACCGGCGATCTGCTGTGCAACGACGCCGAGCTTGCCCAGCGTCTTGCCGGCCCAGCCGCCGATACGCATCTTGAGACCATTCAGGTCGCCAACCGTATTGATCTCCTTTTTGAACCAGCCGCCCATCTGCGCGCCGGTGTTGCCCATCGTAAGGCACTTCGTATTGAAC
>DASSYU010000409.1:0-5177 GCA_035703125.1 Pseudolabrys sp.
GTGCGTTTCCTTGCAGTAGGGGCAACCTCTCAATTCCCACATGATCGCAAAGCGCTTGCCCTCCTTTCGCGCTCCCTCGAGGTCGTCGGCAAGATCGAGAAAGCTTTCCAGGAACCAGGGCTGCTTATAGAGCCCGTCATCGGTCAGGATGGGCTGTTCGGCACGGGCACGTGATGCGGCGAGTGCCGCCAAAGACGCCGCGCCAACCAGCAAATTTCGCCGTCCGATCATGGTCGCATTCCATAAACCACGACAGCAAAGGCTTCTCCTCGCCCGCCGTGGCCATGCTTATATTCATAGTTCTATTCTGGCGCGCGTCAAAATCCGGTGAATGCCATGCCCGCCTGGGCTGCCCGCATTGCATGTTTGGTTGCCGTGTTTGTCGGAGGCCTGTCTGATTCGCGTGCCGCCGGCGACCTTGCCGAATTCAACGCGGCGGTGGAGAACGTCAGCGCACACAATCGGGTTGCCATCGGCTATCTGCGCACCGAGAACATCGACTTCGCAGCGCTCGAAATCAACCGCATGCGAAACGCCTGGGTCACGTTCACCGAGCGCTTTGCCGGCAACCGACCGGTCGTATTCGAGGGAAATCCGCACTACGGCAATCTCTTCACCGTCGTGAACGCGCGACTGGTCGGCGTCGACCTCATGCTCAAGACCGGGCGGCTTGATGCCGCGCGCAACGGGCTCAATGCAATCCGGAAAGAGTTCTACGAACTACGCAAGGCAAGCGGGGTGGTCGTGCTGGCGGATTGCGTGCGCGACGCGAATGCCGCGATGGATGCACTCATGATCTACAACGACCGGGCGCTCGACTGGAGCAAGCCAGGCACGGACGGCGGCATCGCAAGCAAGGCATCGGCCTATGGCACCGTGCTGGGTCGTTGCGACAGCATCGCCGGGGAATCGGTCCACCAAATGCCGGAGTTCCGCCGTCTGGTTGACGGCGCCAAAGCGAGTCTCGAGCTTATTCCAAAGGCAATTGCCACCCGCGACGGCGATCTCCTGCACCGCGTTCTGATCGAACTCCGTTCATTCGACAATTTGCTCGATTTCCGCTTCGGCTGACGCCTCCTGCCCTATTCGTGTTATATTTGGAAGAGCGCTAATTGTTGGTTTGTTGCATCGTTCGTTTGGACGAGAGAATAAAGTTGGTTTGCACGTCACGGATTCTGGAATTTTTTTCTCGCAGCATCATTTTTTCTGCAGTCATCGCTGCTTTCTGCACAACAAACGCACTTGCTGCGGAACTTATTATGTTTGAGCAGGCTGGCTGTGTCTGGTGCGAGACATTTGACCGCGAAATCGCGCCTGTTTATGCAAAAACAGCGGAAGGCCAGCGCGCGCCCTTACGGCGCGTAAATATCGATTATCCATTGCCTGCGGATTTGGGTTTCATTGCTGTGGAACGCCTTGCGCCGCTGTTCGTATTGGTCGACAAAGGCCGCGAAGTCGGTCGTATCCGCGGCTATCCCGGCGAAGACCATTTCTGGGGTTTGCTTGAAGTCCTGATCAAGAAATTGGACGCGGAAGGAACGAGCCGGGAACGTACCTGACCGCGCGAATTAAGTTGCACGTTGATTGTTGATCGTCTGTATTCAGGCCGCACCCGAACAAGATTTGTTGGTGTACGTATGGAATTGCATCACCTGGAAGGCCGCAACCGCGCCAGCGAACTCGACAAGATGGTCGAGAACGCAACGCGCGCCACCAATTTTCTCAAGGCGCTGGCGCACGAAAGCCGCCTGATGATTCTCTGCATATTGGCGGAGGGCGAAAAATCGGTCAGCGAACTCGA
Source organism: Pseudolabrys sp. (assembly GCA_035703125.1). Taxonomy (GTDB): domain Bacteria; phylum Pseudomonadota; class Alphaproteobacteria; order Rhizobiales; family Xanthobacteraceae; genus Pseudolabrys. Next base: position 1,802 of record DASSYU010000409.1, read on the forward strand.
AGACTTGCTCCATCTGCGGCAACCGACGGTGTCACAGCAGCTCGCGCGACTGCGTGCCGATGGTCTGGTGTCGACTCGTCGCGACGGCAAGGCGATCTACTACAAACTCGCCAGCGAGGAAGCGCGCATCATCATTGGCGCAATCTACGAGGTGTTCTGCCGGAAAGCGCGGAAGCGCTGACGCTGCCGGCCTCGTATCAAGGCGCCGGAAAAAGCGCGGGGGTTCGTCCCGTGACTCTGTATGCGAACAACCCAATCCATTCGTAGGCGGCGGAGTCGAGCCGCTTCAGTCCACCGGACAAGGTTCGCTCCCCGAACAAATCGAACCGCTGCGTCGTGCGCCATCCGACCGGATAAGCTTCGACCGGAAATCCCGCCTTCCTGAAACAGCCGACTGCACGAGACATGTGCTGGGCCGATGTCACGACCAACCAACGTTCTGTCGGCTTCGGGTTGACGAGTTCTTTGGTGAAGATCGCATTTTCCGCGGTGTTACGGGAGCGCGTTTCCAGGAGCACGCGGTCGCGCGAGATGCCAAAACTGTCGAGCAAGGGATGGATGAAGTCGGCTTCCGGCGCTTCGGAGTTCAGAAGACTGGCATCGCCACCGGAATAGACGATGCGTGCGTCGGGATATGCACGTGCGAGCTTTACCAGCGCCGTAATGCGGCCCGCATCGCCCTCAATGACCGGTTCTCTATGCGCGCGCGATAATTTGGGAGAAATCGCACCGCCCGGGACGACAATGCCATTGGGGGCGCCGCGCGTTTCGTGCCACGGCGGAAAGCGCGCCTCCAGAACGTGGGTAAGGGCGTTGCCGACCGGCAGAAACCCAGCCGTTGCAAGCAAGATAATACTCGTAGCCATCATTGCGGCTCCCGCACGTCTCCACCGCGTGACGGCAAGCGCGGCGCCAGCAAGTCCAAGAATGATAAGAGCGTTGGAAGGGAGGAACAGGACGGCAATCGTTTTCGAAGGGGCGAAGAACATCAGCGCCTCTTCTTCCAGTCCTCGTAACGCTTCTTATTTTCTTCATTGGGCGGATAAAGGCCGGGCAGTTTTGCCCCCTTCTCCACCTCCTGCACAAGCCAGCTTTCGAGCAGCTCGTGCTCGGCACCTTCGTTCGCGACGAAGTCGACCAGGTCCTTCGGAACAACCACGGCGCCGTCGTCATCGGCGACGATGACGTCGTCCGGGAAGATCGCGCAGCCGCCGCACCCGATCGGCTCGTTCCAGCCGACAAATGTCAGTTGGTTCACCGAGGCGGGCGCGGCAACGCCCGCGCACCAGACCGGCAGGCCGGTCGCCAGCACGCCGTACTTGTCGCGCATCACGCCGTCGGTGATGAGCGCGGTCACGCCGCGCTTGACCATGCGCATGCACAGGATATCGCCGAATATGCCGGCGCCGGTCACGCCCATCGCGTCGGCGACCACCACGCAGTTTTCAGGCATGGCCTCGATGGCGCCGCGCGTGGAAATCGGCTTCGACCAGCTTTCCGGTGTCGCAAGATCCTCGCGCACCGGCACGAAGCGGAGCGTGAAAGCTGGACCGACGACACGTTTGCCGGAAAAGCCGAATGGCATCGCGCCCGCCATCCAGGAACGGCGAATGCCTTTTTTCAGCAGCATCGTGGTGATGGTGCCGGTCGTCACATTGCGGAGAATTTCGAGAGCGGACGCCATGACAATCCTCACGCTGGGTTCAGACCGAGCCGTTCGTCACGCTGCCGGATCCAGGCGACGAACGGAATTGCGAGCAGCACCATCCAGAGCTTGCCGAGGACCTGGCCGAACAGGAATTCGAGCGATCCAAACGCCAGCCACAAAAATACGATCGAATCGACGATGAGCCCGACAATGCTGGAAGCGATCACGGCTGCAACAAGGCGCCGGCGCGCAAGCGGCGTATAGACAAGGAAATCTGCGAACTCGGACAGCAGGAACGCGACCGCTGAAGCAAGCACCAGCGAACGCGGCGCAAGGCCGGCGGACAGCACGGCGCCCGCAATGATCGCGCCGACGCCGAATTCGACGCCGAGCCGCCGCTGCACCAGGTCGCGCAGAACAAGAGCCGCGCCGACCATGAGAACGCCGGACGGCGCCATCACGCCGGGCGCAACCGGGACAAGGCACGGCCCGCTGGGCGCGCAGACCGTCCCCACATGCCCGATCATCCAGTTGGCTGCGGGAATCGTCAGACAGAACAGCACAAGAAAAATAGTGCCTTCGACGTTTTTTCGTCTCTCGTTATCCATCATGGCCGCTTCGACGTTTTGAACTTTGCAAATCCCTGTGCACGCAATTGGCAGGCCGGACATGTGCCGCAGCCATAGCCCCAGTCATGGCGCTTGCTGCGGTCGCCCAGACAGCAGCTATGGCTGTCTTCGATCAGGAGATCAAGAAAGGCCTCACCCCCGATTTCGACCGCCAGGGCAAATGTCTCCGCCTTGTCGATCCACATCAGCGGCGTATGGATGGCCACGCGCTTGTCGAGGCCGAGCGTGAGCGCGACCTGCATTGCTTTAATGGTGTCGTCGCGGCAGTCGGGATAACCGGAGTAGTCTGTCTCGCACATGCCAGCAACGAGATGGCGGGCGCCGCGCCGGTAGGCAAGCGCCCCCGCGAAGCAGAAGAACAGGAGGTTGCGACCGGGAACGAACGTTGTCGGCAGTCCGCTGTCGGCAATTTCGATTGTCGTCTGGCGCGTGAGGGCCGTATCCGAAATCGCCGCCAAGGCGTCGAGCTTGATCATATGATCATTGGCGAGGCGCGCGGCCCAGCCGGAGTTCAGCGCCGACATCTTCTCGCGCAGGCGCGCGCGAACGCTGAGCTCGATGGCGTGGCGCTGGCCGTAATCAAACCCGATCGTTTCAACGCGCGAAAACCGTTCCAGCGCCCAGGCCAGACACACGGTTGAATCCTGCCCGCCGGAGAACAGGACAAGGGCCGTCTCGGAATTCATGGCCCTTCCCTACACCATTTGCCGCAGCTCGTGCTATTGAGTGGCGAGCGGATCGAAGAGGACGCCATGGCGGGAAACGGAGCTGCGCGCGGGATGATCGGCGTCGACAAGATGGGCGCCAAAATCCTGTTCATCGATCCTGCGACCTACGAGACACAAAAGGTACTCGACGGCTTCCAGCGCACCGTCCACGAGCTGCTCGTCGTACCCGAGACCGGGCTTGCCTATGTGCCGATCTACGGGGACGGCATCCATGGCCGCAACCCGAACCCCGGTCACACGCTGTGCGTCATCGATCTCAAGAATCGCAGCCGTGCCACTGACATCGACCTGCGTCCGTATATTGCACCTCACACGCTGAAGCTCGGTCCCGACGGACTGATCTACATCACCTGCGAAAACACCGCGGTGGT
>DASSYU010000063.1:0-6384 GCA_035703125.1 Pseudolabrys sp.
GATGCTGCTCGACATCATCAACGCGCTCAATCCGGACATGTTGCAGCTGCACGGCAACGAAACACCGGATCGCGTCGTCGCCGTGCGCACACGCTTTGGCTTGCCCGTCATGAAGGCGCTGGCGATTGCCGAGCGCAGGGACTTGTCGCCGATCCGCGAGTATGCGCAGTTTGTCGAGCGGTTGATCTTCGATGCGCGACCACCGAAGGACGCGACCCGTCCGGGCGGACTGGGCAGGGCGTTCGATTGGACTCTCCTTAAGAACATCAACGCCGGTGTTCCCTTTATGCTGTCGGGCGGCCTCGACGCCGACAATGTAGCGGAGGCGCTGCGTATCACACGTGCGCCGGGCGTCGACGTGTCTTCTGGCGTCGAACGCGGGCCCGGCGAAAAGGATCCGGAGAAAATCCGTGCATTTATCCGTGCCGCCCGCGCGGCTGAAGCAGAGATCTTTTCGCCGCCCCTCCAGCTTGGCGAGGGGTCGATCGTGCGCCCGGTCAAATAGGCACCTGCAACCATGACCGTGCAGCAGCCAAACTCATTCCGTACCGGCCCCGACGAGCGAGGGCATTTCGGCATCTATGGCGGCCGCTTCGTCGCCGAGACACTGATGCCGCTGATCCTCGAGCTTGAAGCCGCCTACGCGAAGGCCAAAGCCGATCCGAAATTTCAGAAGGAGATGGACGGCCATCTTGCAAATTACGTAGGCCGGCCGTCGTCGCTCTATTTCGCCGAGCGGCTCACGCAGCACTGCGGCGGGGCAAAAATCTATTTCAAGCGCGAGGATCTCAACCACACCGGCGCACACAAGGTGAACAACGTGCTCGGCCAGATCATGCTGGCTTTGCGCATGGGCAAGACTCGTATCATCGCGGAAACCGGTGCCGGGATGCACGGCGTCGCGACTGCGACCCTGTGTGCCAAATTTGGCTTGCCGTGCATTGTCTACATGGGCGCGGTCGACGTCGAGCGGCAGAAGCCGAATGTGCTGAGAATGAATATCCTCGGAGCAGAAGTCCGTCCGGTCGAATCCGGCGCGCGTACGCTCAAGGATGCAATGAACGAAGCGCTGCGCGACTGGGTGACCAACGTCAGCGACACGTTCTATTGCATTGGCACGGTGGCGGGCCCACATCCGTATCCGGCGATGGTGCGCGATTTCCAGTCGATCATCGGCCGTGAAACACGTGAACAGTTGCAAGTTGCGGAAGGTCGGTTGCCGGATTCATTGATCGCCTGCATCGGCGGCGGTTCAAACGCGATGGGTCTGTTTCACCCATTTCTCGATGAGCCGTCAGTCGAGATCTACGGCGTCGAGGCGGCCGGACACGGACTCAACAGCAAGCACGCGGCCTCGATTGCCGGCGGCAGGCCCGGTGTGCTGCACGGCAATCGCACCTACTTGCTGATGAATGATGATGGACAGATCGAGGAAGCTCATTCGATTTCTGCCGGCCTCGACTATCCGGGCATCGGTCCCGAGCATGCCTGGTTGCACGACATGGGCCGCGTGAAATTTCTATCGGCGACTGACGACGAGGCCGTAGCGGCATTTCAACTGTGCAGCAAACTCGAGGGCATCATCCCCGCACTCGAGGCGGCGCACGCTCTTGCCAAAGTGCCGGAGATCGCGGCGAAGAAGCCGAAAGATCATCTGATGGTGGTCAATCTGTCCGGTCGTGGCGATAAGGATCTCGCGTCTGTCGAAACCTTTCTTGAAAGCAAGAATCGATGACCACGCGCATCGAGCGCCGCTTCGCCGCGTTGAAAAAGGAAGGCCGGGCCGCGCTGGTGACATTTACCATGGCGGGTGACCCCGACTATGCGACGTCGCTTGCGATCGCCAAGGAACTGCCAAAGGCCGGGGCCGATGTCATTGAGCTCGGCATGCCGTTCACCGATCCAATGGCGGACGGTCCGGCTATCCAGGCAGCGGGATTGCGGGCGCTTAAAGCGGGCCAGCGCGTCGGCGACACACTCAGGTTGGTGCGCGAATTTCGGAAGGGTGACGACGAAACACCCATCGTCCTGATGGGCTATTACAATCCCATTTATGTTTACGGCGTCGACAAATTTCTCTCCGATGCAAAGTCAGCTGGCGTGGACGGGCTCATTGTCGTGGATTTGCCACCGGAAGAGGACGAGGAACTCTGCCTTCCCGCGCTTAGAGCCGGCCTCAATTTCATCCGTCTCGCCACCCCGACCACCGATGACAACCGCCTCCCGGTGGTACTCAACAATACATCCGGCTTTGTTTATTACGTTTCCATCACCGGAATTACCGGTGCTGCAGCACCGGATACCGGTAAAGTGACGGCCGCGGTTGCAAGCATCAAGCGCCACACCAAGCTTCCGGTTGCGGTCGGGTTCGGGGTCAGGACCGCAGAGCACGCCCGTGCCATCGCTGCTGGGGCCGACGGCGTGGTCGTAGGCTCAGCCCTCGTGGACGCATTGCGCCAGAGCCTCGATAAGAACGGAAAGGCCGGTTCGGGCACGGTGAAAGCCGTAATAGACCTGGTTTCCACACTGGCGGAGGGCCTGCGCTCCGCCCGCCGCATGGCAGCAGAATGAACATTCGGCGCCGCCAAGCGGTTATAATTTGGCCGAATCGTATTTATAGAAACGACCCATGAACTGGATCTCCAATCTCGTACGGCCGAAGATCCGCAGTTTCCTGCGCCGTGAGACGCCGGAAAATCTCTGGATCAAGTGTCCGGAGACCGGGCAACTCGTCTTTTACAAGGACGTCGAGGCAAATCAGTTCGTCATCCCAAGCTCGAACTACCACATGCGGATCAGCGCGCCGCAACGGCTGAAGGTGATGTTCGATGGTGGCGAGTTTGAAGATGTCGCGCTGCCTGAAGTGGCGCTGGACCCGCTCAAGTTTCGTGACGAGCGCCGTTACGCCGACCGGCTGAAAGATGCCCGCGCCAAGACAGGGCTGCAGGATGCGGTGAAGGTCGGTATCGGCCGCCTCGAAGGCCAGATGGTGACAATCGCGGTCCAGGATTTCGATTTCATGGGTGGTTCGCTTGGCATGGCAGCCGGTGAAGCAGTGATCACGGGGCTTGAGACCGCGGTCCGCCGGCAGACGCCGTTCATCATGTTCGCCGCGTCGGGCGGGGCACGCATGCAGGAAGGCATCCTGTCGCTGATGCAGTTACCACGTACGACCGTCGGCGTGCAGATGCTGCGCGAAGCACGCAAGCCCTATATTGTCGTGTTGACCAATCCGACCACTGGCGGTGTTACAGCTTCGTACGCAATGCTTGGCGATGTACAGATCGCCGAGCCCGGCGCGTTGATCGGCTTTGCGGGCCCGCGCGTCATCGAGCAGACCATCCGCGAAAAATTACCTGACGGCTTCCAGCGTGCCGAATATCTCGCCGAGCATGGCATGGTTGACATGGTCGTGCATCGGCACAAGTTGCGCCCCACGCTTGCCGAACTGTGCCGGCTGCTGACGAGAACGCCTGCACCCGGCGGCCAGCAGTATCGAGAACAACTACCCGTTCCGGCACACGCCTGAACGGTGACGTCATGCCCAATAATTTGTCATGGGCCGGGCATAGCCGGCCGAACGACGGCGTGCTTTCACACGCCTATGGCCCAGCCATCTCGCTTAGCAAGGTGGGACTGTGCCACATATATCGGTATTGCCGGGCCGCATGCGTCCCGGTGACCACAGACGTATTGTCATGAATCAAATCGATTCCATTGTGTCGCGGATAATGGGGCTTCACCCCAAGCGTATCGATCTATCACTCGATCGCGTGCAGCGACTGCTTGGCGCGTTGGGCCATCCCGAGCGGAAGCTGCCGCCGGTCATTCACGTTGCCGGCACAAATGGCAAGGGATCGACGATCGCCTTTTTGCGCGCAATTCTAGAAGCTGCGGGAAAGAGCGTGCACGCGTACACGTCGCCGCATCTTGTCCGCTTCAATGAACGCTTCCGCATTGGTGCGCGCGGCGAGGGGCATCTCGTCTCCGATGACGAACTTGTCGCGGCCTTGCAGGAATGCGAACGAGCGAATGCGGATGCGCCGATAACGGTGTTCGAAATAACGACCGCCGCCGGCCTTTCGATTTTTGCGCGTCATCCGGCGGATGTTGTTCTGCTTGAGGTGGGCCTTGGGGGGCGGCTCGATGCAACGAATGTCATCGACACGCCTTTGGCATCGATCATCACGCGCGTTTCGGTCGACCACACGGATTTTCTTGGCGATTCCCTGGAGAAAATTGCCGGCGAAAAGGCCGGAATACTCAAGCGCGGCGTTCCCGCCATAGTCGCTTCGCAGCATCGCGAGGTCCTTGCCGTGATCGAGCGGCAGGCGGGCAAACTCGTCGCTCCGCTGAAAATTGCCGGCGAGGATTGGACCGCCACCGAGGAGCGGGGAAGGCTGGTCTACCAGGACGAAGCGGGTTTGCTCGATCTGCCGGCTCCGAGGCTTTACGGGCGGCATCAGTTTGAAAACGCCGGCCTGGCAATTGCCGCTTTGCGTACAGCGAAGCCATTCGCGATTCCGACTGCCGCATTCGAAGCCGGGATGTCGAAGGCCGAATGGCCGGCGCGGCTGCAACGTCTGGGTCAAGGCCGGCTCGTCGACCTTGCTCCTGCCGGCAGCGAGTTGTGGCTCGATGGCGGACACAATCCGGACGGCGGCCGCGCCATAGCGGCGACACTGGCCGACCTTGAGGAGCGCGTGTCGAGACCGTTGATCCTGGTGGTCGGCATGCTTGCCAGCAAGGATTGCGAAGGTTTCCTACGAAATTTTGCCGGCCTTGCACGTCGATTGATCGCGGTGCCGGTGCCCGGCGCCGAAAAGGGCATGACGTCGGAAGCGGTGGCGGACATCGCGCGTGCCATCGGCATTTCGGCGACAAGCCGTGACAATCTCGCCGAGGCGTTTGATGCGGCGCGCAAGCTTGATCTTGACCCGCCGCCGCGAATTTTGATTACCGGGTCCCTTTATCTGGCCGGCGACGTGCTGCGCGAGAACGGAACGCTCCCGCAATAGCGTTGCTCGGCTAATGCAAAACGGCCGGCTTTCGGCCGGCCGTTCAGGAAGTTTCTATCTCGGCTTCAGACAGAACCGCTGATCCACTGATGCAGTTTCTGCTTCGGTGCCGCCCCGACCTGGCGCGAGGCAATCTCTCCGTTCTTGAACAGCATCAGCGTTGGGATCGACATGATGCCGTACTTGGCGGCGGTGTTCGGGTTCTCGTCGACGTTGAGCTTGACGATCTTGACCTTGTCGCCGAGCTGGCCCGCGATCTCTTCCAGCGCCGGCGCGATCATGCGGCAGGGGCCGCACCATTCCGCCCAGAAATCCACGACCACCGGTTCGGCAGACTTCAATACATCCGATTCAAAGCTAGCGTCCGACACTTTGCCGACGGCCATGGCAGCACCCTCTTGTCATTGAATGGGGAGAATCGCCCCCAAAAATTGTGAGGGCAGGAACCTATGAACGCAGTCTGCAAGCGTCAAGGAGCTTCACGCGGAGGTGACGCGGGCTAGGACATTGTCCAGGGTCTCTTCGGAAAGTTCCATCAGATCAGGGACTTCAGTCCAGATCAGCGCGGCGCGGATGGGCCGGTCCGGATAAATCTTGGCGAGCACCGCACGATAACGGGCTAGCTGCATGATGTAGCCCTCCGGCACGTCCTCGATTCGTCGCGGCGCGGGCCGGTTCGTTTTGAAATCACCGATCAAGACGGCACCAGGCGTTACGGCCAACCGGTCAACCTGGCCTGACACCCGCACCGGTTCACCGCCGGCCATGATTCTGCCGATGATCGGCACTTCGGCCCGGCTGCTGGGTCCGAAAAGCTCGCGGAAGTGCTGATGATCGAGCACGCGCACGACTTCGTCGGAGATGGCCTTGCGAACCTCGCCTGTCAGCTCGCCGCCTCTGCGCGCGAGATAGTCCTGTGCCGTCTTGGCGCGGCGTGCGGCGGGAATGTCCGGCAGTGACTGCATCAGCCGGTGGGTAAGCGAGCCGCGCAGCAATGCCGCCTTGATGCCGGCGACAGCGAATGGGCGCGCTGCGTCCTCATCAACCGCGCTTGACGGCGTGACGCTGCGCATCGCCGACTTATCCGTCGGCGCATCGCGTGTGAGCCACGCCGGCAGCGAAATTTTTTCCGCTGGTGTTTCACGCTGTGCAGGCCCGGTCTCCGGAATTATTCCCTTGCGGTAACGCAGCACTTCGTCACCGCCGACGTCGGCCGGCTCGCTCACGCAATCGCCGCGCAGCGCGTCCTCCACGAGCTGGTACCAGCAGCCGTCGGGAATCTTGTTCGGGCCTTTCGACCCGCACACCACCAGCCGCTCGGCTGCACGCGTCATTGCCACGTATAGCAGCCGCCGGTATTCGTTGA
>DASSYU010000561.1:0-2407 GCA_035703125.1 Pseudolabrys sp.
GCGACGGCTGACGTTGCCGACATCGCCGGCTGCCGTTTCATAGGCTCGACCGAGGCGCTCGGAATCCGTCTCAAGGCAGCCGCAGCGACCGTGCGCAGCCCTTGGGTCATGTTTCTGCGCGCCGGGGCTGTGCCGCAGCCAGGGTGGATCGAGGCAGCCGACCATTTCATTCAGACGACTGGCCTTCTAGAAGACGCTGGGCCGGCAGCCATATTTCGCCTCCCCGGCCTCGCCAACGCGGTGCGCCCAGGCTTTGCGGAACTTCTGGCAGGCGTGCGCGCTGCGATTGCCCGCGGTCCAAGGCCCGAACAGGGCCTGCTCATCGCACGCCGCCTATACGATGCGATTGGTGGGCATTCCGCAGGAGATGATGCCGAGGTCGCTATCTTGCGCCGCCTCGGCCGCCAAAGACTGGTCGTCCTGCCCGCTGCAATCATGATACCAAATACTTGACTTTGTCAACTAACTGCCCGACGGTGCTGCGCCATGGCCAGCCAGCAGACGATCGCGGCCGTCCGCCGCTTCAACCGCTTCTACACGCGGCAGATCGGTGTGCTGCGCAAGAATTATCTCGACAGCCCCTACTCGCTCGGCGAAATGCGGGTGCTCTATGAGTTGGCCCAAAACGAAAAACTGACGGCGAGCGATATTGCACGCACGCTCGACCTCGATATGGGGTATCTCAGCCGGCTGCTGCGCAACTTCGAGAAGCGCGGCCTCATCAACCGCAAGACCTCCGCAATCGATGCACGCCAGAGCTACGTCGCGTTGACCTCGCGCGGCCGGAAGTTGTTCGCGCCGATGGAGCAACGTTCTCAGCAATATGCCGCTTCGATGCTTGCCGAGCTCGACGACACGCAACAGAAGCAGATCGTTTCAGCCATGAACGCGATTGAGACATTGCTGGCCGGCGCTGCAGCAGCGAAAGCCAACACTCGACCTACCTATACGTTGCGCGAGCCGCGTGCTGGCGATTTCGGCTGGATCGTGTCGCGCCACGCCGAGCTTTATTTGCGCGAGTACGGCTGGGCAGACCCGTTTGAAGGCCTGTGCGCGCAAATCGTTGCCGATTTCGTCAACAACTTCGATCCCGAGCGAGAGCGCTGCTGGATCGCCCAGGTGAGCGGCGAGAATGTTGGCTGTGTCATGCTGGTGAAAGACGACCAGCCCAATGTGGCGCGCCTGCGCCTGTTGCTGGTCGACCCGAAGGCACGTGGGCTCGGGCTCGGTGCCAGGCTCGTCGACGAGTGCGTGCGCTTTGCACGAGCCAAAGGCTACGCAAAGGTCACCTTATGGACGCACAGCGTGCTCTCCGCGGCACGGCATGTCTATGAGGGCGCGGGATTCAAGCTCACATCGAGCGAGCCCCGACGCAGCTGGGGCAAGGACGTCGTCGCGGAGTTCTGGGATCTCGATCTCTAAATCTCAGGGCTGACGATCGTCTACGCCGTCGCCTTGCTACATGAGCACGCAATCCGGGCGGCTAACCGGTGCCCACTTAGCCTGATTGCGTACCTGCCTTCGGCCGCCGCAGATGCTCGTCGAGCCTCGGCAAGATCTCCACGAAATTGCAGGGCCGGTAGCGGTAATCGAGCTGGTGAACCAAAATTTCGTCCCAGGCATCGCGGCACGCGCCGGGCGAACCCGGCAGGCAAAAAATGTAAGTCGCATTGGCGACGCCGGCCGTCGCCCTCGTCTGGATCGCCGATGTACCGATCTTCCTCTCGCTGACCAGCAGGAACATCGTCGCGAATCCGTCCATCTTCTTCTCAAACAGCGGCTCGACTGCTTCCGGCGTGACATCACGGCCGGTAAAGCCCGTGCCCCCAGTGGTAATGACCACGTCGATGAATTTGTCGGCAATCCATGCCTTGACGTGCTGACGGATCGCCTTGACCTCGTCTTTCGCGATCGCGCGTTCGGCCACGACATGCCCTGCAGTCCGGATGCGCTCGATCAGCGTCGCGCCGGATTTGTCCTCACTTGCCTCGCGCGTGTCGGAAACCGTCAGGACCGCAATTTTTAGCGGCACAAACTGTCGGCTTTGATCGATACTGGGCATGGCTCGTTCCTAGAGCGACGTCGCCGAAAAGGTATTGCAGGCCGAGACCTTGCCCTCTTTCAGACCGATCGTGAACCAGCGTTGCCGCTGCGCCGATGAGCCGTGCGTAAAGGAGTCGGGCACGACGTGGCCGCGCGATTGCTGCTGCAGTCGGTCGTCTCCGATCGCCGCTGCGGTCTGCAATGCCGCTTCCACGTCGCCAGGCTCGAGCGAGTTCCAGCGCTGGTTGGAATGGTGCGCCCAGACGCCGGCCAGGCAATCGGCCTGTAGCTCGACGCGAACCTGCATGCGATTCGCTTCGGCGCGGCTTCCCACCTCGCGTTGCGCCATCTGCACCTTCGGCAG
>DASSYU010000010.1:0-5797 GCA_035703125.1 Pseudolabrys sp.
TCACTCATCGGCGAAGCGATCGGTCGCACCGCGACCGAGGAGTCAGTGTCGAGTCTGTTCGACTGAACGCACCGCTCGACCGACTTATCCACTGTTGAGTCACCTTGCCACAGCATTGGTTGTGGAGAGTCGAATCGGTGCGGTTGCCTATGACAGGCAAATCACGGCTGATTGGCTCTTGACGATGCCTTTGGCGGGCGGAATCAGGCGCGATATAGTCGAATCGCTTGGTGATTCGCTCTCGCCGTCAAGGCATCCCGTAACCCCTGCGTCGAAGGCCGGTCCGGGCCCATCTCGGGTCATCCCCGTGTCGTGCGTGTTTGTGGCGTGCGTTTCCTCACGCTCCAATTGGCAAAGCGGAGACGTCATGTCCCTGACAAGCTACGCGGAAGAGCCGCGCATCAATCCTCTCGACGTGGTGGAGCGGCTCGCGACCGGCAACGATTGGTCATTTGAACGCGCCAGCGACGACGAAATCACGATCCTGGTTACCGGGCGCTGGACCGACTACCAGCTCTCTTATACTTGGATGGGCGATATCGAAGCGCTGCATCTCGCATGTGCCTTTGACCTGCGGGTGCCTGAACGGCGATGCGCGGAAGTGCAGGCGCTGATCACGTTGATCAATGAGCGCCTCTGGGTCGGCCACTTTGATCATTGGGTGACCGAGGGCATCGTGATGTTCCGTCACGCCCTCGTGCTCGCGGGCGGCACCGAAGCCTCAGGCAAGCAGTGCGAGGCGTTGCTCGGCACGGCGCTCGAGTCCTGCGAACGCTATTTCTCGGCCTTCCAGTTCGTGGTCTGGGCCGGCAAGACCGCGCGTGAAGCGCTCGACGCCGCAATGTTCGAAACATCCGGGGAGGCATAACGGCGCAAATGACGATATAGTCGTCGCCATGAAGCGAGCAAAACCTGCCGATAAACCGCTGCGTGGACTTTCGGGCCGCCTGGTCCTGCTTGGCGCCGGGAAGATGGGCTCGGCCATGCTCGAGGGCTGGCTCGCGCGCGGACTTGACCCGCGCAGGCTTACCGTGCTCGAGCCGCATCCCACGAAGGCAATCCAGGCGCTGGCGCGGCGCGGCGTGACGATCAATCCCCGCAAAAAAATTGTCGAGGCAAGCGCGGTCGTAATCGCAGTCAAGCCGCAGAACGCGCCGGAAGCCATGCCGACGCTCGAGCCCTTCGTCGGCAAATCAACCCTGGCGTTGTCGATTATGGCCGGCCGGACCGTTGCCTTTCTGCAGGGCGCACTTCCAATGGGAACGGCGATCGTCCGCGCGATGCCGAACACGCCGGCCGCGATCGGTCGCAGTATTACGGTTGCCTGCGCCAACCCGATGGTGAGCGCACGCCAGCGCAAGCTCGCGTCCAATCTGCTCTCAGCCATTGGCAAAGTGGAATGGGCCAGTGACGAAACGCTGATGGACGCAGTGACGGCACTCTCCGGCTCGGGGCCCGCCTACGTATTTCTTCTGGCGGAAGCAATGGCCAGTGCTGGCATCGCGGCGGGGCTGCCCCCAGCCCTCGCAACCCGGCTCGCGCACGACACTGTCGCGGGTTCCGGAGAATTGCTGCATCGTTCCCAGCTCAGCGCCGCAACCTTGCGGGAGAACGTGACCTCGCCAGGCGGGACGACCGCTGCTGCCCTCGACGTGCTTTTGGGACCTGACGGCCTTGAGCAATTGATGACAAAGGCCATCGCCGCCGCCACGCGCCGGTCGCGCAATTTGGCGGGCTAGGTGCCCTAGAACCGTCCTCATTCCGGGCCTACATTTACAGGCAGACGAGTTTTGCCATGGGAGGCCGTCATGGCCCGCAAGTCCAAGCGTCCGCGCAGAAGTCCGGCCGCGACCCCAACGCGAGGGGGCAGCGACCGCGATAAGGCGATCGATGCGCTGATGTCGCTGCTCGCCGATCATCCGTTCGAACAGGTCGGGCTGGCCGAAGTCGCCGGCAGAGCCGGCATCAAGCTTTCGCAGCTCCGTGCCGAATTCGGATCGACGTTCGCGATTTTGGCTGCCCATATTAAGGAGATCGACCGTGTTGTTCTCGCCGGCGGCGACAGCGACATGACGGAAGAGCCCGCGCGCGAGCGCCTGTTCGATGTCCTGATGCGCCGCCTGGAGGCGCTCGCCCCTTACAGAGATGCTGTCCGCTCTATCATGCGCTCGGCGCGGCGAAATCCCGGGCTCGCCTTCGCGCTCAATGCCATGGCGGTGCGCTCGCAACGCTGGATGCTTGAGGCCGCCGGCATTGGCACAGCGGGCCCGCGCGGTGCCCTGCGGGCGCAAGGCGCGGTGCTGATGTTTGCACGCGTGCTGTCTGTGTGGATCGACGACGAGGACGAGGGCCTCGACCGGACAATGGCGGCGCTCGATCGCGGACTTGCAAGCGCCGAGCGCTGGGCGGGATTCCTTGACGATCTCTGCGCAATTCCTGGATGCGTTTTGCGCGGACCGCGGCGCCGTCGTCGCAGGCGTGGCGAAGAAGCGGAAGCCGCCTAGACCGGCACACGAACGGTCGCACGCAATCCGCCCATCGGACTGTCGCCGAGCGTAATGTCGCCGCCGTGTGAACGCGCGATGTCGCGCGCGATCGCCAGTCCCAGACCGGTGCCGCCCTCGTCCTGATTGCGGGCGTCGTCGAGCCGCAAGAACGGTTTGAACACCTCTTCGCGCATATCGGGCGGAATGCCCGGCCCGTCATCGTCGATGGTGACCATGAGATAACGGTGGTCGCGGTGGCCGGAAATAGCAATTGACGGCGCGTGGCGCGCCGCATTGGAAACAAGATTGGCCAGGCAACGCTTGAAAGCCGCCGGGCGCACCGTAACGATTGGCGGACCGTGGAAAATCACGGTGGCCTTGTGGCCGTGGCGCTCGGCGTCGAGACGCAGCTCCTCCAAAAATTCCGCCATGTCGGTCGGCGCCGCCGTCTCGCCACTGTCACCGCGCGCGAAGGCGAGATAGGCTTCCAGCATCCGCGCCATCTCGTCGATGTCTTTTTGCATCGCCTCGACTTCAGGCGTCTTCTTTTTGATGAGCGCGAGCTCGAGCTTGAATCGCGTGAGCACAGTACGCAGATCATGCGAGACGCCGGCCAGCATCGCCGTGCGCTGCTCGATCGCGCGCTCGATGCGCGTCTTCATCTCGATGAAGGCGGCGGCCGCGCGCCGGACTTCGCGGGCACCGCGGGGACGGAAGTTGGGCACTTCCCTCCCCTTGCCGAAACTTTCGGCCGCATCGGCAAGGCGCAGAATAGGTTTGATCTGATTGCGCAGAAAAATAATTGCGACGGCCAGCAGCACCGTCGATGTGCCCACCATCCAGAGCAGAAAGATTTCCGAATTGGAGACGTAGGCCGCGCTGCGCCTGGCAAAGACCCGCATCACGGTGTTGTCGAGTTGGACGCGGATTTCCAGCAACGCGGACTTGCCAACCGTATCCATCCAAAAAGGACGCCCGATCTGCTTGCGCAATTGCTCCGCCAACGCCTGATCCAGCAGTGAAAAGAACGGTTTAGGGCCGGGCGGCGGCATCTCCGAAAGCGGCAAAAAATCGACCACGAGCCCAAGGCGTTGCTGCGCGATGCGCCGGATTTGCGCCTGATCGGCATCCTGCGGATAGCCGCGATAGATGTCGATAAGCGCGGCGATATCCTGGACCACGCTGGCCGACAGGCGTTGCGTGACGACATTCCAATGGCGCTCCATGAAAACGAAAGCGACGACAGATTGCAGGATCACCATCGGCGCAATGATGATGAGCAGCGCGCGGGCGTAGAGGCCTTTTGGCATGACGCTGTTGAGCCACCGGCTTGCCCTGCGCCAGCCTTCGGCGACCTGACCGAGCGCGCTGTGGACTCGGCGCACCACGGGGATTGCGTCATACCACTCCCAGGCGCCGCGCAACCTTGTCAGCGCAGTACGCACCCCGTTTCCTAAGTCGAGACTGGTCATGATGTGATCACCAGCCGGTAACCGACCCCGCGCACTGTCTGCACGAAGAGCGGATTAGCCGGGTTGCGCTCGATCTTGCGCCGAAGGCGGTTGACCTGAACGTCAACCGCTCGCTCGCTGACGGCACCGCCCTGCCCGGCGAGCGACAGCCGCGGAACGGTTTCACCCGGTGCAGCGGCGAAAATACGCAGCATCTCGCGCTCTCGATCGGTCAGGCGGATGACTTCCTCGCCTTTGCGCAATTCACCGCGCACAAGATGATACACGAAGGGCCCGAAGCGAACCGACTCGACAGGCGGTGATGGCGCCGGCTGGGCGCGCTTGAGAATATTCGCAATGCGCAAGGACAGTTCACGTGGCTCGAACGGCTTTGAGAGATAGTCGTCCGCGCCGATCTCGAGTCCGCGGATTCTGCTTTCCGCGGCATCACGCGCCGTCAGCATCAGAATCGGTACGTTGGAATCGCCGCGTATGGCCTTTGCAAGGTCGAAGCCCGATTCGCCGGGCATCATGACATCGAGGATGAGTAGATCGAAGCTGAGGCCATTCAGCTTCGCGCGCGCGTCCGTGGCGGTTTCTGCCGTGGTGACGCGATAGCCCTCGCTGCTGAGAAACCGCGAAAGCAGATCGCGAATGCGGCGGTCGTCGTCGACCACCAGCAAATGCGGCGCGTCATCGGGAAGTGTTGCGGGCAAGGTCATTGCCGAGACTCCTCCCGTCAATTCAGCCTCGAGTCCTCGATGCACGCTCGGCGCGCCCGATCAGGCGCAAAACATCGTCGCGATTGTCGGCATCGATCATCGACGTGAGGAATCGGCGCGCCGCGTCATGCGCGTTGGGTCCGAGCTCGCTGAACGCGCGATTGATCCGCTGCGTTTGCAGCGTCGCAAGCCTGAGGGCCAGTGCCTCGCCCTTCGGCGTCACGTACAGAAGACGCTGGCGGCGATCCTGCTCGCCTTCCTTCTGCAGCACGTAACCCTGGTCGACGAGTTGCTTGAGCACGCGACCGAGCGACTGCTTCGTGATGTTGAGGATCTCGAGCAGGTCCGCAACCTTCATGCCGGGGTTGCGGTTGACGAAATGCAGCACCCGGTGATGGGCGCGCCCGAAACCAAGCTTCAGAAGCACCTCGTCGGGGTCACCGACGAAATCACGGTAGGCGAAAAACAGCAGCTCGATGATGTCCCAAATGGGCTCCGCCGCCGCTCCACCCGCCGAGCGACGTTCTGCCAGCCCCGTGCCGGCGACAGCGGCTTTACTCACATTTATGTCAGCCATATTGACATATTTTGTTTTTATGTTACAAAAACACCATCCGAGACGAAAGGATCGTACCAAAAAGGCCCATCTCGATTAAGCGCACGAGGGCCTTAAAGGGTGTCCTTTCCGGTCGGCTAAGTCATACCGGGTGTCACCGGCTGACGCAAAGTGTTGGAATAGGCGCGAAAAATGCGCCATCACAGCGGCAACAGGCCGCCCGCTGCGCAAGGCGAAGGAGGAGTTCATGGCTGCCCAGTCCTATGACCGGCTCGAAGGGGTCATCTGGTATGACGGCAAGCTCGTTCCCTGGAACGAGGCGAACCTCCACGTCCTCTCGCACGGGCTTCACTATGCGAGCTGCGTCTTCGAAGGCGAACGCGCCTATGGCGGCCAGATCTTCAAGAGCACCGCACATTCCGAGCGGCTGAAGCGCTCCGCCAATATCCTTGATTTCGAAATTCCTTATTCCGTGGCCGAGATCGACGCCGCCAAAAAGCTGGTGCTCGAAAAGAACGGGAAGAAGGAAGCCTATGTTCGTCCGGTTGCCTGGCGCGGATCCGAGATGATGGGCGTTTCGGC
>DASSYU010000285.1:0-2817 GCA_035703125.1 Pseudolabrys sp.
AGTGCGGACAGCACAATGGCAAGAATGGTGTTCTTGTTATCGGTCATTGAAATTCCGTTTGCCGTTGTGCCCCGCGTGAACTCGCCGCAATGCGCCTTCGAAGTCCTGTGTCATGCGCTCGAACGGCAGATTGAGCGCCGCCCGGCGGCCGACAAGCACATAATCATGTCCTGCGCGCACCCGGGTTACGGCCCAGAGCCGCACGATTTCACGGAGGCGGCGGCGGACCCTGTTGCGCTCGACAGCATTCCCGACTCTTTTCGATACCGTGAAGCCGAACCGTGCCGGCTCCTGGTCGCGGCGATTGCGCGCCTGCAGCACGAATGCTGCCGACGGTGCCTTGATTCCTGACGCTGCAGCCAGGAAGTCCGCTCGTTGCCTCAATCGTTCCATGGAAGCAATGCGCGGCCTCTTTGCCGCTGTCAGGCGGACAGCCGTTTGCGACCACGCCCCCGGCGCGCCGACAAAACCTTGCGCCCGCCCTTGGTCGCAATACGTGCGCGGAAGCCGTGGCGGCGCTTACGTACGAGCTTGCTCGGTTGATAGGTCCGCTTCACGTTCGTTCTCCGCTGGCTGCGCCTTGGGGAAGGAGGGATTAACCCTCGATACGCCGTCAGACCCACTTAATCGGGCCGACGTGCGATTTTGCGCGGCTTATAAGGGAGGGCCTGTAGTCCGTCAATGTTCGCGGTGCCGGCGCCTTCGGCAGGCTCAAATAGCCTCACAAGGCGTTGAGACGCGCCCCGTTCGGCCGGGCGGTATAATCGGTTCGAAAGTTGCAGAGTTATGGCAGAAACGCTCAGACCCGACATTTGCGTGATCGGCGGAGGTCCTGGCGGCCTGTCCGTTGCCGCGGCCGCGGCGGCCCTTGGCGTGCCGACAGTGCTCGTCGAGGGCCACAAGATGGGCGGGAACAGTCTCAATGCAGGTTGCGTGGCATCGAAAGCCTTGTTGGCGGCGGCAAGACGCGCCGAAGCGACACGGAGCGCAAAAATATTCGGTATCGATGTGCGGGACACTGGCGTGAATTTTTCCGCCGTCCATCGACATGTTCACTCGGTCATCGCTGCCGTGGCACCGGCCGATTCGGCCGAACGTTTTACCGGGCTCGGCATTCGCGTCATCCATGCGCCGGCGAAGTTCAAGGACCGCAACACAGTCGTTGCTGGCGATATCGAGATCCGTGCGCGCCGCTTCGTGATTGCGACCGGATCGAAACCGGCGCTGCCGGAAATTCCCGGCCTCGACAGTGGCCCCTACCTGACGAACGAAAGCATTTTCGATCTTACAGAGAGGCCGGAGCATCTCATCATCATCGGCGCGGGGCCGTCTGGTCTTGAATTGGCGCAGGGCTTCCGCCGCCTCGGAAGCTCGGTGACGGTCATCGAAGCGGCGCAACCGCTTGGCAAAGACGATCCCGAATGCGCCGCTGTTGTGCTCGCGCAGCTCGAGCGCGAAGGCGTCGTGATCCGGAGCGGTGTGAACGTTGTCGATATCGGGCATGCCGGGCGAACAGTGACCGCGACAATCGAAAGCGGCGGCGCCGAGCAGACGATAACCGGCAGTCATCTGCTCGTTGCCGCCGGGCGCAGCCCATCAATCGCGGACCTTGACCTCGATACCGCGGGAATTCGTCACGAACGGTCGGGCATCGTCGTGAACAGAAAGCTCAAGACCTCAAATCGTCGCGTCTACGCAATCGGCGACTGCATTGCCGGCGCGCTTCAGCTTACGCATGCCGCGAACTATCACGCCGGGCTGGTGATCCGGAACGCCTTATTCCGCCTGCCGGTGCGCGTTAACAATGATTGCATCCCCTGGGTCACTTTTACCGATCCGGAGCTTGCGCAGATTGGGCTTTCAGAGGCGCGGGCACGCCAGCAAGGCATCAAGATTCGCGTAGCGCGTTGGCCTTATCACGATAATGACCGCGCGCAGGCAGAAGGTGCTCCGCGCGGTCATATAAAAGTCATCACGACGGCAAATGGTAAAATAGTGGGTGTCACGATTGTCGGCGCGCAGGCAGGCGAACTGATTGCTATGTGGGTTCTCGCGGTTGCACGGAATCTCAATCTTCGCGACGTAATGGATCTTGTTTTGCCCTATCCGACGCTGTCAGAGATTGGAAAAAATGCGGCGATTGACTATTTCACCCCAAGTTTGACCGGCGCCTGGGCGCGGCGCATCATTGGTTGGATGAGAATCTTTGGCTGAGGCAAAATTGGAATCGGCGGATAAACCAGAAAGCATGATCGAAGCGGAGCCGGGGACGCGAAAGCCGCGTATCGGACTCTCCGGCAAGCTGCTTTTGCTGACGATCGTGTTTGTGATGGTGGCCGAAATCATGATTTACGTGCCGTCGGTCGCAAATTTCCGGCTCAGCTGGCTGAATGACAGGCTGGCTGCCGCGCACACGGCGGCGCTTGTCCTCGACGCGGCGCCGAGCGGCATGGTGCCTGAAAGCCTGGCGAACCAGATTCTTCGCAGCATCGGTGCACATGCGGTGGTGATGAAAATGGGCAATCAGCGGCGTCTGCTGGCTGCATCCAACATGCCAACGAGCATTGCCCAGGACATCGACATGCGGAATCTGACCTGGTGGAAGTCGATTGTCGACGCGTTTGACACCTTGCTGATGTGCAAGCCCGGCGACAACATCCGCGTGGTCGGAGCCGCGCCGATGGGCGGCGACTTCCTCGAGATCATTCTCGACGAAGCACCGATGTGCAAGGCGATGTGGACGTTCTCGGTGAACATCCTGCTCCTGTCGCTGGCGATTTCCTGTATCACGGCGATGCTGGTGTTCCTTGCACTGCA
>DASSYU010000296.1:0-2804 GCA_035703125.1 Pseudolabrys sp.
ACACGTTTCGTTAAGCGGCAACGCTGTTTTTTTCGCCGTGCTGTAGTAAACCGAATGCAGCGCGTGTCGATTCGCGATGCGTGCTGATGCGACACCCGCCATGTTTCATGGCTAGGAGGGCAGCAATGGCTAGACGTAGGAAGAAGGCAGCGGCGAAAGCAGCGAAGAAGACGAAGCGCCGGAAGCGGAAGCTTTAGTCTGACGCTACTTCCCGATCTTCGGCCTTACGTGTCGGAGATTGCGTCATACGGACCGGTGTGCGTCATGGAGTAACGAGCGCAATGCGGTTGCCCCGCGGCGCCCCGGTTCGGGATGGCAAATGAGGGCGTCGGCGAGACTTCGAGTCTCGCCGACGCCCTCAAGCTTTGTCGTGGTCGTGACGGCGCGCAGAAAAAATTGGCCGCGTTATTTTGCGGCGGCCTTGAGCCGCTTGTTGCAGTCGCTCCAGAATTTCGGCCAGGTCGCGTCCTTTTCAGCCTTGCCGGCGGCTTTCGTTTCTTTCCATTCAGCTGCGCATTTCTTCTGGCGTTCGCGCGTGGCGAGCTGGCCGGCGCTTGGCTCTTTTTTCGTCGTGGCAGTCTTCTCGGATGCGCTCAACTGCTGCGCGAACGCGGCAGAAGAGTCGGGCGGGAGCGGAGCTGCGAGTAATCCGACAGCGAGCAGGGTGGCAAATATAACTTTGTACATGACGTTATTTCCCCTTGATGGCTTTCAGGCGCGGACAGGGACCGTCGGTCTCAATCCCACAACCTGGTTTGCACCATAACTCGCATAGGTTGTAGATCACTATCGTGCAATCGAACGAGATTTGCGGGCCGCACCAGTTGCGGAGTTCAATCGTCAGAACTAGGTCTGGAATGGTATTTCCAGAACAAAGTTGGACGTGGAGCACGACATGGCGCGCGGTAAAAAGCGGGGGGTTGCAAAGCGGGGTAAGGCCAAAAAAGCGAAAGTAACCGCGAAGAAGATCGCGAAAGGGGCGAAGCCGATTGAACTTTATTACTGGCCCACGCCGAACGGTTTCAAAATCTCGATCATGCTCGAGGAGTGCAGTCTGCCGTATGTCTTGAAGCCGGTGAACATATCGAAGGGCGAGCAATTCAATCCGGATTTCCTGAAGATCGCACCGAACAACCGTATGCCTGCGATCGTCGATCCGCAGGGGCCGGGTGGTCGCCCCATTTCCATCTTCGAGTCCGGTGCAATTCTACAGTATCTCGGTCGCAAGACCGGAAAGTGCTATCCGTCGGAGGAACGTGCGCGTGTCGAAGTCGATCAGTGGCTGTTTTGGCAAATGTGCGGACTTGGCCCGATGGCCGGCCAGCTCAACCACTTCAAGCACTACGCGCGCGAGACGCTTGGCTACGCGATCAAACGCTATGACGATGAGGTCAACCGGCTTTACGGCGTGATGAACACCCGCCTGAAAGACCGGCCGTTCCTTGCCGGAAAGTATTCAATTGCCGATATGGCATGCGTGGGCTGGGCCAATCTCTGGCAGCGGCAAGGGCAGGACATCGAACAATTTCCGAACTTGAAACGGTGGCTGGAAACGGTGAAAGCACGGCCGGCCGTGAAGCGCGGCATGGCGCTCGGTCTTGAGTTGCGTCAAGGCATCGACATGAAGGATCCAAACGTTCAATCGGTGCTTTTCAACCAGCGAGCCCGCGTGGCTTGAAGCCGATAGAAAAAGCCACGCCGCCAGACGATCGCGGGATTGTCTGGTGGTTAGTCACGGCTGAACGAGTTGGGTTAGCGAACGGTCAACCCGAGAGAAAAACCGGCCGTTTTCCGCAGTAATAGTGTGGCCTGCGTGCGATGGCTGCTTCAGCGTTCATCTTCGATTCATCGCATCATTTAAACTGTCATTCAAATTTTCTCCCGATGATCGCGCTGTTCGGACGATGAGATCCGGACGACAGGGACGGCGTTCGATCGATTGCACGGGGGCGCAGCGGTCGAAAATGGGGAGCCAAAATGACAAGTGTGGAGATTGCCGCGGGGGGCATCGAGCCGGTCAACGCTGAAGACTGTTTCAGCATGGGCATGGTTTTTTCATCGGGGGCGGGCGTGCCGGTCGATCTGGTGCAGGCCCACAAATGGTTCAACATCGCTGCAATGCGCGGCCACAAGGATGCCGCGAAGCTGCGCCGTGAAATTGCCGAGCAGATGAGCGATTCAGAAATCGGCTGTGCCCAGCGTGCCGCGCGCGACTGGCTCAAAGCCCATCCGCAGGCATCGGCTCCGGCTGCCGCCATCCGCGTCGCGGCCTGATCGCACTCAATCGGTCACGTTCACGCCCGTAACGCGTCGCGCACCGTGGCGATTACATTCGGCCAATCGCCGGGTGTGCGCTGACGGAAAAGCCGCACCTGCGGGTACCAGGGGCTGCGCTCATGCGTGAGCGTCCATCGCCAATCAGGCGCGAAGGGAAGCATGACCCAGGCCTCTCGCCCCATGGCGCCGGAAAGATGGACCACGGAGGTATCGACCGAAATCAAGAGGTCCGCGAGCGCCAGGACCGCAGCAGTGTCGGCCATGGCCGCGAGCTGCGGTCCGAAGTCGGTAATGCGGAACTCCGCCAGCCGCGCCGCGTCGTCACCGCGCAGGTCGCGCTGGACGCTCACGAATGAAACGCCTTCGGACGCAAAGAGCGGTCCGAGCAGCTCGAGATCGATCGACCGGTTGCGGTCATTGGCGTGACGTGCATGGCCGGCCCAGGCCAAAGCGACCCGTTTCCCGGGCAGCGCCTGGAGCGCCGGACGCCATTTCGCGATGTGCGCATCGTCAGCACGAAGATAGGG
>DASSYU010000302.1:0-2454 GCA_035703125.1 Pseudolabrys sp.
GCACGGCGCCCTGCGACATGCGGCGGAGCTTCGACGGGCTGTATGCGCTGGTCAGCGGCACCCTGCAGCTGAATGCCTTCGAGGGACACTTATTCGTGTTCTCGAACCGGAGAAGGGATCGCGTGAAGATCCTGTACTGGGACCGCGACGGATTCGCCATCTGGGCCAAGCGGCTGGAGGAAGGCACCTACGCGATGCCGTTTTCAGAAGGCGAATCGCGACGCGAGATTACCGCGCAGGAACTGGGAGCGATCCTGAGCGGCATTGATCTGAGCGAGGCAGCGCGGCGCCGGCGATATCAGCGCAGGAGCATTGAAGCCGGATAAATATTGAGTTGCGGCGCACTTTGTCCTGGATATTGGGCGAAGACTCTTTTACAATTCCAACGGGTGCCGATCGATCCGAACAGTCTGCCTCAGGACGCAGCAGTGCTGAAGCAGATGCTGGTCGATGTGACGGTGCAACTCGAGAAGACGCAGAAGCTGCTGCGGCAGTTGCTGGCGGCCAGAACCGGTGTGCGGAGCGAGCAACTCAGCGCCGACCAGCTGCGACTGTTCGCACAGGAACTCGGGGTCGATGCGGCCGGCGTTTCCGAAGCCGACAGGGACGACGACGATTCCGACAGCGATCCACCAGCGAGCGTGAATGAACATGCCGGAGCGGGCAAACCGCGTGGCCGGCGTCCGCTGCCCTCGCATCTGAAGCGTGAGCGCGTCGTGCATGATCTGAGCGAAGCGGACAAGCACTGCGGCGATTGCCATCAGGAGTTGCGGCATATCGGAGAGGAAGTCAGCGAGCGTTACGAGTACATCGCGGCCCAGCTGCTGGTGGTCGAGGACGCCTGTCAGAAGTATGCCTGCTCGTGCACGGTGAAGACGGCGACGAAGCCGCCGCGGCCGATTGAGAAGAGCACGGCGGGGGCAAGCCTGCTGGCGCATGTCATCGTCAGCAAGGTTGCCGATCATCTGCCGGTCCACCGGCAGGCGAAGATGCTGCGGCGTTTTGGGGTGGAGATTGCGGATCAGACGATGTGCGGCTGGATGCGGCAGAGCGCTGAGCTTCTGGCGCCGCTCTACCAACAGTTGAAGCACTTCGTACTCGCATCGAAGGTCGTCGGAACAGACGATACACCAGTCAAGGTGTTGGATCGTATGTTGCCGCACACGCGCAGGGGGCGTTTCTGGCCGTACGTCGGAGATCGGGGTCATCCGGCTGTCGTTTATGACTACACACCGACCCGGGAACGTGCCGGCCCGGAGCAATTTCTCAAGCCGTACCGCGGTTATCTGCAGGCCGATGCCTATGCGGCTTACGACAGCTTCTTCATAGATCCGGCAAGGGGACTGGTGGAAGTGGGCTGCTGGGCGCACGCTCGCCGGCACGCATACAATGCGCGCGAGAACGAGCCGACCCGGATGGGAGCCGTTCTGGCTTACGTCGCGCAGCTCTATGCCCTCGAGAAGCGAGCCCGCCGCTGCGGTATTCATGGCGAAGCCTTGCGGTTGTTGCGCGAACAGACGTCGCGGCCCGTGCTCGAACAACTACATACTTACCTGCTGAAGATCAAAGACGAACTGCTGCCGAAAAGCGAGGCGGGGCAGGCCGTCGCGTATATGTTGAAGAACTGGGCAGCGCTGACGCGCTACCTCGATGACGGCGACCTCCCGATCGACAACAACCACACGGAACGCTCACTGCGCGGTGTCGCGGTCGGTCGGAACAACTGGACGTTCCTGGGCAGCGATCGCGGTGGCCGGACTATGGCCGTTCTGCGTAGTTTCGTTGCCTCGTGTGAGCTCGTGAAAGTAGATCCCTTCGACTGGTTCCGCGACGTGTTGTCGCGCATAGCCACACATTCCATACAGCAACTCGACGAACTACTCCCACACCGCTGGGCGCCATCCCACCCGTAAGCGCCGCTCCCGATTCTGTTACTTACATTGCCACCTAACGAATGGCATCGGTGTTCATGTGATGCTTACGGCTCTGTTGCAAATGCCGCTGCGGCGCTCACGTCTACTGATTGCTTGGTGAGCACCGCGCTGAGGGGTTGATTGTTCTCGGCTCGCGCGGGCTTTGAATCTACGCGGCTCTTTTATGCCTGATAGATTGTCGAAGGACGATATCATGACGCGTTTGAAACAGGGCTGCGTCCTCGCCGGAAACCCGGCCGGAGATGCGCCATTCGCGCTGCTCGACCCCGCTGCGAATCTGTATTGCTCCAGCCCGGTTGGACAGCTCAGAGGGAGTAAGTCGATTCAGTGAATCACGCTGCCAGTTGTAAGTCAACTTGAAAAGCGCGACCGCGCCTGAAGTGGCGTACGGTAGTTCAGACGTTGGATGATCCAGTTCTCGTTATACCGGTCGCGGAAGTCAGCAAGAGCAACACGAAGTTCATCAAGATCTCGAAACCGCCGTACCCACAACAGTTGCTCTTTAAGCGTGCGAAAGAAC
>DASSYU010000164.1:0-4196 GCA_035703125.1 Pseudolabrys sp.
GCGCATGCAACATGTTCGGCATCGCGAAGTCCTGCATGTAGAGGTGCGTGCCGAAGCATTTCGCCGGGACATCAGGCCGCCGCAGCGGTTTGCCGACAATCGTGTAGCGCGCAGGATCCTTCAGCGGCGCTTTGGGATCGAACTTGAGATCGAACTGCTTGCCGGCGATCAGGTCGGCAAAGGAAATTCCGGTGCCGCCGGATTTCGGCCGCACCATGCCGCCGGCCGTTTCGAGATCCTCGGCCTTGGCGTTGAGCCGCTGCGCGGCAAGTTCGACGAGCGCTTTGCGTGCGGTCGCCGCCGCCTGCCGGATCTGCACGCCGCCGCGCTGGATGCCGTTTGAACCGGACGTGCGGCCCTGGTCGGGCGTCAGCGCGGTGTCGCCTTCGATAAATGTGATCTTGTCGACATCGATGCCAAGCTCTTCGGCAGCGATTTGCGGAATAGCGATACGCAGCCCCTGGCCAAGATCGACCTTGCCGCAGAACAGGGTCACGGTGCCGTCGCCGTTGACCGCCAGGAATGCGTCGACTTCCTTGGAATCGAGAATTCGTTTTGCCACGGCGGCGCTTTGCGCGCGGACGCGAGAGGGGAGGCCCGCGAGCGCGAAGCCGACGGTGATCGCTCCGCCTATTAGGACGGCGCGGCGGGAGACGTTGAGAGTTTTGACCGGTGCGTTCATGTCAGCCTCTCTGTCCGGTTGCCGCCATGACCGCGCTCAGCACTCGCACGTGCGATCCGCAACGGCACAGGTTACCGTCTAGCGCCGAGCGGACGTCAGCCTCGCTCGGCTTCTTGTTGCTTTGCAGGAGCGCAGCCGCGCTCATGATCATTCCGTTTGTGCAGTAGCCGCATTGCGGCACCTGCTCATTGATGAAGGCGGTTTGCAGCGGATGCGGCTTTTCCGGCGTGCCGAGCCCTTCCAGCGTGACGACCGGCTTTCCTTGCGCATCGGCGACCGTGGTCTGGCATGACCGGGCCGCGGCGCCGTCGATCATAACGGTGCAAGCGCCGCACTGGCCAAGCCCGCAGCCGAACTTCGCGGCGGTCAGGCCGAGTTCGCGCAATACATAGAGAAGTGGTTTGTCGGCATCCGTCGTGTCGACGGTTTGCGCACTGCCGTTGATGCGCAAATTATAAGTCGCCATGTCGCCGCTCCGTTTGCCCCGCGGGATGCGTTAAGACACCCTCTACTATGGCTGAGGGGCGTGAGGCTGCCTAGGCGGGGGTGTGGCGCCGCGTTCTCACAAAAATTTGCGCGGTCGTTGCACTCTTTGATGCGCTGCGCGCAAGATTTGCGCGCGGAACAAGGGCAAATCGAATAGGCCTGTCGATGGCGTCCATGGTACTATGACGCCGGGGGCGAAGCGATGCGGCTAGCGGTCTATGGTGCCGTGCTGGTGATTGCTCTTGGCAGCGTGTTGCTGGGGCTCGACCGGCTTCCGGCGCCAATGTCTCCCATGGTCGATACCGCGGCAGGTCTTGCCGCCGTGCCGGCTCCTGCATTGCAACCCGCCGCCGCGCAATCTTCGCCTTCCGTCCCTAGTGCGACGATTGGTGCGCCTATTGTTCCACCGACACTCGCCGCGCCTGCAAGTCCTGCAGCTCCCGCACCGGCTCGAGCCGCAGCACAAGCGGCGGCGCCGGTGGCTGCGCCCGAACCGGAGGCGCGTTGCAACGTGGACGCCTGCAACGCCGCTTACCGCTCATTTCGTCCCTCCGACTGCACCTACCAGCCGACCGGCGGGCCCCGGCGGCTTTGCACGAAATAGATATCGCGGATTGAACTTCGGCGGTTCCGTGTGAGGACGCCTGGAACCGGCGCGACGAGGCCGGCGTTTGGTTTGAGCGCCATTCGTCATGTGAGCCGGACAATGCAATTCCTCGTCTACCTTACCGTCCTTATGGTTTCGGTCAGCACGGTGCTGCTCGAGGTCCATTGGCTCACCACTCCGCCGCCACAGCCAAAGCCGGCGGTGCAGGCGTCCGCGCCGCCGCCGCGTCCCAAAGTCGAGGGTCCGAACGCGGAGCTCAGTCCCATCTATCCGAAGAAGCTGGAGCCTGCGCAGCCAACGTCGGCAGCGGCCAACGATACCGCGGCGAAGATTGAATTCGGCCGGAAGCCCGCGGCGGAAACCACTGGTGTCGCGACTCGCGCCGACGATTCAAATAGGTCCGCGAGCGCCCCACCCCCCGACAATGCGCGGAATGCGCAGGCATATGCCGCACCGCCAAAACAGAATGCGCCTGACGAGGCGGCGGCGTCCAATAATCGCTGCGATGTCCAGGCCTGCGGGAGCGCCTATAAATCGTTCCGCGCTTCGGACTGCACTTACCAGCCGTATGGCGGTCCGCGGCGCGTGTGCGGCATGGCGCCCGAGCAGCGCGCCGACCGCGAGCAAAGAGACGAGCCACAACGTCGGTCCTGGAACCGGCGCGAGGATTCGCGTGAAGTGGATCGAAGAACGCGGTGGCGGGTCTATAATGAGCATGACGACGACGCGGATGACGTGGGCCTGTTCCGCAGAAGCCGCCGCTGGTAGGGGCAGAATTTCTAGTAAATCACCACCGACCTGATCGACTTGCCTTCATGCATGAGGTCGAAGGCATCGTTGATCTTGTCGAGCGGCATGGTGTGCGTGATTAGATCGTCGATATTGATTTTGCCCTCCATGTACCAGTCGACAATCTTGGGCACGTCCGTGCGGCCACGCGCGCCGCCAAATGCGGTGCCGCGCCAGACGCGCCCGGTGACGAGTTGGAATGGACGGGTCGAGATTTCCTGACCGGCGCCGGCGACGCCGATAATGATGCTTTCGCCCCAGCCACGATGGCAGCATTCCAGCGCCTGCAGCATCGTTTGCACGTTGCCGATGCATTCGAATGAAAAATCCGCGCCGCCGCCAGTGAGATCAACGACAGCCTGCACGACCTTGTCACGGCCGGCATCATCCGGATTAATGAAATGCGTCATGCCGAACTTTTCGGCCATCGCTTTTTTTGCGGGGTTGGTATCGATGCCGACGATCTTGTCGGCGCCAACCATGCGCGCGCCCTGGATGACGTTGAGACCGATGCCGCCAAGACCGAACACGGCGACATTTGCTCCCGGCCATACCTTCGCGGTGTTGATGACGGCGCCGACACCGGTCGTCACGCCGCAACCGATGTAACAAATCTTATCGAAGGGCGCGTCCTCGCGGACCTTCGCCAGCGCGATCTCGGGGAGCACCGTGAAATTCGCGAAGGTCGAGCAGCCCATATAGTGAAATACGGCATCGCCGTCGCAGCGGAAGCGGCTGGTACCGTCCGGCATCACGCCTTTGCCCTGCGTTGCGCGGATCGCGGTACAGAGGTTTGACCGGCGTGACAGGCACGTTTTGCATTGCCGGCATTCGGGCGTGTAGAGCGGAATGACGTGATCGCCGGCTTTCAGTGTCGTGACCCCGGCGCCGACGTCGCGCACGATACCGGCGCCCTCGTGACCGAGAATCGCCGGAAACAAGCCTTCGGGATCGGCGCCGGACAGCGTGTAGGCGTCGGTGTGGCAGATGCCTGTCGCTTTGACTTCGACCAGCACCTCGCCCGCTTTCGGGCCTTCGATGCCGATAGTCTCTATGTCGAGTGGTGCGCCGGCCTTCCAGGCAACTGCGGCACGGGTTTTCATTCGCGCGTTCTCCAAAATTCCAATCTACACCGCCTCTTTTGCCTTGGATCTGTCGGCCGCATCACGTGCCTTGTCGACTATCTTCAGCAAAGCACGCAGTGTCTCCTGCACGCCGTCACCCGATTGCGCAGACAATACTAGTGGCGTTTTCTTGCAGGCCTTCTTGAGCTTTCCGGCCTGCGTCTTGATGGCGTCCTTCGTCAGGGCATCCGACTTCGATAGCGCGACGATCTCCGGTTTGTCGGTGAGGCCGTGGCCGTAGGCCTCAAGCTCTCCGCGCAAGATTTTGTAAGCTTCGCCGGCGTCGTCGCTTGTTCCATCGATCAGGTGCAGCAATACGCGGCAGCGCTCGGTGTGGCCGAGGAAGCGATCGCCAAGCCCGGTGCCTTCATGCGCGCCTTCGATCAATCCCGGGAGATCGGCGAGGACAAATTCGCGTCCATCGACTTCGACGACACCGAGCTGCGGATGCAATGTCGTGAAAGGGTAGTCAGCGATCTTCGGCTTGGCGGCGCTGACCGCGGCGAGG
>DASSYU010000473.1:0-2518 GCA_035703125.1 Pseudolabrys sp.
TCCGGCGCCCATATCGACAGTCGCCACGCCCAAATCGGCCTCGTCATCGGCAAGCGCGGCAAGGCCTGCGACATAGGGGGACGACACCATGGCTTCCACAGACAGGTGACAGCGTTCCACCGTCAGCATCAGGTTTTGCACAGTCGCCACGTCCGCGGTGACCATGTGCATATCGACACCCAGCTGGTGGCCAAGCATGCCGCGCGGCTCGCGGATGCCGGTGGCACCATCGACCGCAAAGCCGATCGGCAATGAATGCAGGACGACGCGCCCGCCGCGCACCGAATGACGGCTGGCGGCTGCCAGGACACGGCCGATGTCCTTTTCGGTGACCGAGCCACCCGCAAGATCGATGTTTGCGACAAAGCGTTCGCTTCCGAGACGGCCGCCGGACATCGAGACCACGACCGACTGCAGCTGAACGCCTGCCGTGCTTTCGGCAATGTCGAGCGCCTGGCGTAGCGTCTCCTCGGCTTCGACCAGGTCGACGACGGAGCCACCTTTCATGCCGCTGGCCGCGGTGTGGGCGAAGGCCAGCAGGCTGACCCCGTGACTGCGCCGGCGCAGAACATCCTGGGGCGCCTGCGGCTCAAGCCGTGCGATCAGGCACACGATCTTGCTGGTGCCGATATCGAGACCCGCGACGACTGCCGCGCGCTTGGGCGAAACCGGCTTCATCTTGGGGGTAAGACCGAAGCGGAGCACGGTCATGCTTCGCCTCCCTTGGCCGGCTTCTTCTTTGCTTTCTCCAGATCCTTGAGCGCCTGCTCGCGAACGGCCGCCGCGCCATCGGACTGACGGACGGTCACACGGTCGGACAGCCGCAGATCGACAAGGACGATGTCGCGCGACAGCAACTTCTTGCTGCGGTCGAGCTCGGCAAGGGTCCGCAGCGCCCGTTCCGGTTCGGTTTCAGGCAGAAGAACTTCGACACCGCTTTTCAGGTGCAGATTCCACCGCCTTTCGGCGACCAGCACGGAGGATTCAGTGGCTTGCGCGATCTCAGGAAAGCTTCGGACCAGATCGAGGAAAGCATGTGCGCCGTATTCGGCGCCCTTGCCGACAACCATGGGAAGGCTTGCAAAGCGCGGTGGTGCCGTCGTTTCAAGAACCGTGCCCTCGCCTGCGATCAGGGCAATGCGGCCGTCCTTTTGCCAGAGCGCAAACGGTTTGCGTTCCTTGATCTCGATGCGCAGCCGATCGGGATACAGTTTGAGAACGGTTGCATCCGAGATCCACGGATTATTCATCAGGCGCGCGCGCGCACGCGCCGCGTCCAGAAACAAAAGCGACGAGTGGTCGCTGATGCCGGCCAGCGTCAGGATTTCGTCGCGGCCGACTTCGCGCTCGCCCGTCAGCGCGACTTCGGCGATGCGGAAGCCGGCTTTGTTGGCGGCTGCGTCACACAGGTTTTGCAGGTTCTCGAGGATCTGCTCCCCGTGGCCGCCCTTGATGGCACCGTAGCTGACGCTCGCGAGCAGCAGCATTGCGGCGGCCGAAGCGCCCGCCCCCTGAGGAATTTTCAGGTTGACGAGCCAGATGCCCCAACGGCGCGCACCACGCAGCCAACGTGGCTCATAGGAGCGCGTCCACAAAGCGAACGATACACGTCGTTTCAGCGTGAGCGATTGAGCGAGGCGTCCCCGGCCTTCCATCGCGACCTACTATCCAAACGTTGTGCCCGGGAGGGGCAAGCAAGCGCCGACGTCAATGGTATCGTCCGCACGCACGACTTCACGGCAGCCAAGCGCGCGGTGCGCCGCCAGCGCCTAGTCTTCGGCTTTATTGGTAAATGATTAGTAAAATTTGAACGGTTTCGGACGGTAGCCGCTAACTTTAGCGTTCCAGCGAAGCGTCCTCGACCATCCACTTGACCAGATCCTCGAAGCTGATCCCGGCATGCGCCGCAAGCTCGGGAACCAGCGAGGTTTCGGTCATGCCCGGCTGGGTGTTCACCTCGAGGCAGAACAACCCTTTCGCTGCACCAAGGCTGTCGTCAAAGCGGAAGTCCGAGCGTGTCACGCCACGGCAGCCGAGCGCACGGTGTGCGGCGAGCGCCAGACGTTGCACCTCGCGATAGACATCGGCCGCGATCGGTGCCGGCAAAAGATGTTTCGAGCCGCCCGGCGCGTACTTGGCTTCGTAGTCGTAGAACTTTACGGTCGGGACGATCTCGATCACGCCGAGCGCCAAGTCGCCCATGACCGCGCAGGTGATCTCCTTGCCGGGAATATAAGGCTCGACGAGAATCTGGTCGCCGAATGCCCAGTCGGCCCGCGTCAGTTCCTGCGGCGGGTGCTCGTGATCCTCGCGCACGATGAAGACGCCGACGCTGGACCCTTCAGCCACCGGCTTGATCACATAAGGTGGCGGCAGGAGGTGCCGCTTCGCCGCTTCCTTGCGCGCGGCCACCATTCCGCCCGGTACCGGCACGCCTGCGGAGTTGAGCACGCTCTTTGCGATGTCTTTCTTCATCGCCAGCGCCGAGGCGAGCACACCGGAATGGCTGTAAGGAATG
>DASSYU010000026.1:0-2766 GCA_035703125.1 Pseudolabrys sp.
GAACGAGCTTCCAGGCAAAGGCGGTGCGAAGACGTAACCCTGCGCCGCACGCACGCCAAGCGTACGCAAATGCATGACCTGCTCGAAATTCTCGACCCCCTCCGCAACCACATCCATGCGCATGTTGCGTGCGAGATCGACAAGCGTCTCGACGATGGTGCTCGAATTGCGATCAGTACCGATGGCATCTACGAACATCTTGTCAATCTTGATGATGTCGACGCCGAGCTTGAGCATGTAGGAAAGGCCGCTGTGGCCGGTACCTACGTCGTCGATTGCGATGCGAACGCCAAGACCTTGCAGGGCGGCGATTGTCTGACGGGTTTCGGTGAAATTCTCGATCGGATCGCGCTCGGTCACTTCAAGCACGACCTGGGAGAATTTTATCGGTGAGTCCACGAAGATATTTCTTACGTCCCTGACGATCGATGGCTCACTAAAGAGCTTTCCCGCAAAGTTGAACGAAATCCTCAGGTCCGGATGTCGCCCAAGTGCCGGGCCGACTTCCGCGCAAACCTTGCGCATCAGGTGGCGCGTCAGATCGTCAATCAGGTCGCTCTGCTCCATCAGCGGAATGAATGAACCCGGCAGGACAAGCGTTCCGTCCGGCTTGCGCCAGCGACCCAGTACTTCGGCGCCGCGCAGTTGACCTGAGCGAATATCGACCACGGGCTGGTAGTACGGAATGAATTCGCCGGCTTCGAGAGCGCGCTCAATGTCCGTGATAGGATTGCAGGGGGCGCGTCGCGAGATCAGCAGCACAAATCCGGTGACGATCATCATGATGATGCCGGCCGCAAACAGACCGAACCATTTGAGGTCGGCGTGCTCTGCCTCGATCCGCGCCCTCGGACTGAGGACTTCGACTTCAAAACCGAATTTGTTCGACCTTATGTTTGCACTGAAATTTGCACTCTCGCTGTCGGCTGTCCGGCCACCGGCCTCCCCGATCGTTGCCCCCTGTGCGGTCACGATACGCGCGTAGCCGCTAAAAGGCCCACCACCCGTCGACACCTGCGGCAAAAACAAGACCGTCGGCACCAGCGCACTGATGCTGTTGTGAGCGGAGCCGACATCACGTCGCAAGCGCACCATTCGCTCGCCGCCCGGCAGAGATATTGTGTCAAGGCGATAGCCGCCCGCGCCGACCAGCGGCTCGGATGAAACCACTTCCCGCTCGCCGGGAGGCAGGCCGAGATGATTGCAAAGCGTCTTGCCGTCGGGACCAATGACGGCGATTTCCTTGACAGGAATCGTGCTGAAGGCGGCACGGCGCATCGCCTCCATATCCTGCTGATCGCACGAGCTGACGCCCGCTACAGCCAGAGTGTCGAGCGTTCCAATCGCATCCCGGACGCGCGCCTCGGCAAGCGCAATCGCGCGCCTGGCGGCCGTGCTCACCTCCGACTGACCTTGCCGTTCTATGACATTGTCGAGCCAGAGATTAAAGGCGACGAACGGACCGCCGGCGAGCACCGCGCCGACGACGATCGCAAATAAATTCCGGCGCGTAACTCCGCGCACAAAAAACCCCATTCCGCTTCCCGCCAGGGGGCCCCCGTCCTGGTGCCTTCGCCAGTCAGCCACGCCGCCGTAAAGACAACCTTAAGCTTAAGGGCGCGTAACCTCAGCTAATGCGGGAAAAAGCACCGCCCGCGCCGCTATGGTTAGTAATCGGTTAAAATCATCCGACCGATCAGGCAGGCTTGGCTGCGATCCGATAGCGGAGGATTTGCGATGAACCGGCGTTCTAAGTGGATTGCGGCGTTGGCCGCTTTAGCAATCTGGCCTTTGTCCGCGCAGGCACAGCAGCGGATCGAAATTTTCGACGCACATCTGCATTACAACCAGGAGCCCAAGCCTTTTTACTCGCTCGACCAGGTGCGCGACGTATTCCGCCGCAACGGCATCACCGGCATCGTCGCGACCAGCCGGCCCAACAAAGGCACGCATGAGCTGGTGGACGCAAAGTGGCCCGAGCTCAAGGTCGTGCCGTTCATTCGTCCCTACCGCGTGCGCAGCGACATCCAGACATGGTTCAACGATCCGACGATTTTCGAGCTCATCAAGGATGAATATGCCCGTGGCTATTACCGCGGCATCGGCGAGTTTCATATCTACGGCAAATCCGCCCAATCGGACTGGGTGAAGAAAATGGTCGATTTCGCCGTCGAGCGTAACTTGTATCTGCATGCGCACTGCGACGAAGAGGCCTTGCTGATCCTGTTCAGGCACAATCCGAAGGCTAAGATCATCTGGGCGCATACCGGGTTTTCGGTAGCGCCTGCGCGCGTGGCCGAATTGCTCGACGAGCACAAGGACGCGCTTTGGGGCGAACTGTCATACCGGGGCGGCATCACCGGCGGCGACGGCAAGTTGACAAGCGATTGGCGCAACCTATTTGCACGTTATTCAGACCGGTTCCTGCTCGGCTCGGACACCTGGATCAATGAACGCTGGTTCGGCTACGACACGATCGTCAAGGAGTATCGCGGATGGCTCGCCCAGCTTCCGTCCGATCAGGCGCAGCGGATCGCAAGCGGTAACGCGTTGCGGCTGTTCGGACTGCGGCGCGAGTAGAGAATAGGAGCGATCATGAGTTTCTTCCCGGGCAAGGATCCGGCGGCCGGCGACGCATATCAATGTGACGCTATTTCCCAGGTCATCGTGCCGCGCACGGTCGATCTCGGCGACTTCGCGGTCCGGCGTGCACTGCCGTCCGCCCAAACACGCATGGTCGGCCCATTCATCTTTTTCGATCATTTC
>DASSYU010000087.1:0-12016 GCA_035703125.1 Pseudolabrys sp.
GCCGATGTTGACGACGCGGAATGGCGTTTGCTGCGCGGACTCGTCAAGGATACCGACGGATTCATGGCGCGGAACGTCGAGCGGCCGATTTCCCTGCGAATTGCCCGGCGCCTGGCCTCTACCGGAATCACACCAAACCAGATCACCTTGCTCTCGGTCAGCATCGGCCTGTGCGGCGCGCTCTTTTTTCTGTCCGCGCACTGGCTCTGGCAGACGATCGGAGCGCTTCTTTTCCTGGCACATTCGATCCTGGACGGATGCGACGGAGAGTTGGCCAGATTGAGATTCCAGGAATCGCGTTTTGGCGGGATTATCGACTACTGGGGCGACAACGTCGTTCACATTGGCGTCTTCGCGTGCATGGCCATCGGCTGGAGTCTGTCGATTGGAGCATCATGGCCATTGTTGCTTGGCGTTGCGGCAGCGCTCGGCAATCTGGGATCGGCCTGGTTCGTCTATTGGCGCGTTATGCATTCGAAAAAGGACAGCGGCCCGCTTTTTACATCAGTCGCGACTGTGCCCGGCCAGACCCTCGTCCGCATGCTAGACGCCGCTTCGCGCCGGGATTTTATTTACCTCGTGCTCTTTCTTGCCCTGTTCGGTAAGTCGAACTGGTTTCTGGTGCTGGCCGCGGCAGGCGCACCGATATTCTTTTTGCTCCTGCTGTTACTTGCGGTGCGCGAACGCTTCCAGACAGCGTAGCCGGCAACTAGCTGTCGAGCGGCATCCGGGCGCCGCCCGCCGCACTCGACCGCTGGGCAAGATCGATCAGCCGTGCGCACAACAGCGCTTCATCTAGGTTGTCCCCGCCGCCGCCCACTGCTGCGCGTCGAAAGTCCTCCGCCACACCGACGAACCAATCGTGGTGGTGCGAGCCCTGGGATAAAGGCGGCGGGCATGACCACCGCTGCTCATCCTTGTTCGATTTTAGAACCACGACGTCGTCGACGAGTTCGATACGGCCGCGATCGCCCTCAACCTCGATGTGGTTGGCGCGCTCGTCGGCCGACCAGGTCAAATAGATCTTGGCGCTGCCGTTTTCCCGGTCCAGCGTGACGGTCGCAGTATCTTCGATCG
This sequence comes from Pseudolabrys sp., assembly GCA_035703125.1. Classification (GTDB taxonomy): domain Bacteria; phylum Pseudomonadota; class Alphaproteobacteria; order Rhizobiales; family Xanthobacteraceae; genus Pseudolabrys. The sequence continues at coordinate 1,078 of DASSYU010000087.1, forward strand.
GCCATTCGCGAAAGCGGCGTTTCTCGAGCAGCGCGCTGACGGCGCGGGGGGCGCCGAGCCAGCGCGCAACGCAATAAAGCGCGTGCCATCCATGATCGAGCAATATTCCGCCGCCGGCGACAGCCGGATCGGTACGCCAGTTGGTCCCATCGGACGTGACTGTGACTGCCGGCTCCGTGCGCAAGGTCTGCCAGCGAACCGTCCGCACGGTTCCGACCGCGCCCTCATCGACGAGCGCCGAAATGCGGCCGCAAATCGGCGCCTTGAGCCAGTTGTGCACGGTATGAACGGCGCGGCCGCTGCCTGCCGCGGCTGCTGCAATGCCTTGCGCATCCTCTATTCGCGTGGCCAAAGGCTTTTCGCAAAGGACGTGGAGGCGCGCATCCAGCGCGCGCTTGATGAGTGCCGCATGGCTGCTCGGCTGCGTGCAGATATCGACGAAATCAAGCGTTTTGTCGGACAGCAGCTCGTCCACGGTCTTGTGCCATTGTCCGCCGGGGCAAGCCTCCAGAAAGGCCCTGCCCTGTGCCGCGACCGCATCGGTCGCGGCGACGATCTGAATACCCTTTACGGATTGCCAGCCCGGCAGGTGCCCTTTTGCCGCGACGTTTCCGAACCCGATAAAAGCGCCACACAACACGCGCCGCGGCCTCAGTCCAGACCAAATTGACGCGCTATGGCACCGAACGACTGGTCGAGAATGTCGACGCCGCGCAGCGCCTCATCCTCGGTAATGACCAGTGGCGGATTGATGCGAATGACGTGCGAGTACGACATCGTGACGAGGCCGCGCGCCAATGCCTCATGGAAAAGCGCGAGCGTGATGGCCTTGTCGAGGGGCTCTTTGGTCTTGCGATCGGCCACCATCTCGACGCCGATCATCAGGCCGCGCCCGCGCACGTCGCCGATGAACCGGTATTTCTCCTGCAGCTTCTTCAGCGCGTCGAGCATCACCTTGCCAACGCGAGCGGAATTTTCGACCAGTCGTTCGTTGATGATCGCCTCGACGGCGCCAAGACCGGCCGCGGCTCCCAGCGGATTTCCGCCGTAACTGGAAGAGCTGCCGCTCGGCTCACCGAACGGTTTGGCGGACATGAGTTCGAACGACGACGCCACCCCGCTGAGGGGGAAGCCGCCACCCATCCCCTTGCCGATCGTCATGATATCGGGCTTGAGGCTGAACTGGTCGCACGCCCACATCGTCCCTGTACGCCCAAATCCGGTCAGCACCTCATCGGCGATGAGCAGTGCGTCGAATTCGTCCGCGATCTCGCGCACGGCATGAACGAAATCATCGGGCGGAATGACGTTGCCCGCCGTGCCCTGCATCGGCTCCATGATGATTGCCGCGACTTCGTCCTGCGTCTCATTCTTGATGACGTTGCGCAGATGATCGGCGCAGGCCACACCGCAGGACGGATACTCAAGCTTCCACGGGCAGCGATAGCAGTTTGCATAAGGCGACAGATGCATTCCGGGCGGGAATGGGCCCTGATGGTTGCGATAGCCGCCACCGAGCAGACCGATCACGCCTGCGGTCTTGCCGTGATAGCCGCCCCAGAAACCGACGAACTCGAATTTCTTCGTGACCGACTTGGCAAGGCGAAAAGCCGCCTCGACGGCCTCCGCGCCGCCGGAAAAAAGCTGAATGTGAGTGATGCCTTCCGGGAGCAGGTCACTGACAAGCTTGAGGAAACGGGCGCGCGTTTCGGTCGTGAAGCTGCCGAAAGTGGAGCGCGTCAGCTGCTCGCTGATGCGCTTGACATAATGGGGGTGGCAGTGGCCGACGCTGCCCACCGCAATGCCCGCAATAAAATCGAGATATTCGTTCCCGTCGACGTCATAAATCGTGCAACCCTGCGCGCGATCAACCGCGATCTGCGAATAAAGGGCGATCGATTGCAGGCCCGGCGCCATCGCCTCGGCCTCGCGATCGAAGATCGCTTTCGACCTGGGACCGGGCACGGTGCGCCGTTCGGCGCCGTCTTTTTGCGCCGGCGCCACGTGACGGGACGGAGCACCTTTCATGACTCAACTCCTTGCCGGGATACAATACGCACCCGCCGCTCGAAACGCTGCGCCAGATGGTTTGCAATGGCCTGCGCGGCGCGCTCGCGGTAGCGGGCATAACTCGGCCAGGCGTTGATGTCGATAATCATTGGCTTCCCGTCTTCCTGGATAACAGCATCACCGCCAAAAACCTCCAGTCCAAGGGTGCTCGCAGCGCCAAACGCCGCATCGCGCAGATGCAAAGCCTCGAAAGAATGCCCAAGCATCCCTTTGTCACGATGGTAGAACCACTCGAACCAGTTGGCAGACGGCGGCGACGTTTCGCTTCTCACGCCGTAGAATTTAACGAGGTCACCCGCCACGTGCTCTTGGGCGACGACGAACGGAATGTCCCGTCGCGCAAACCGCTCGAGAGCTTCATGCCATCCCGCGTCCGATGCAACGTAGATGACATCGGACGGTTGCGTTGCATGGAAATCGTAGCGCTTGACCCAGACGGCCGCGGCAGGCCGCGAACCGTGCGCATCGCTGGCGATAACATGGCTGATGGGCGCCGAGACGTGATGCTGCGCGAAGAGCTCGATCATACGATGACGGTAGGTATTTCGGATCGCGCTTGGCGAATTCACGACCACGGAGCCCGCGCTCTGCGCATTGGCGAGGCGGTCGAGGACCGCACCGCGTTCGCACATGACGAACATGTTTGGGCAATGAGTGTCGAGCGCGGCATCGGCGTCGACAAGTTCGACACTGAATCCCCGCTCGGCCAAAGCGCCGGCGACGCATGTCATGATGGCGCGATCATCCTCGACCCGGCCCGGCGAGTGGTCCAGTTCGCGGTAGATACCCCTGCATGTCGTGGCCCCAGCGGTCATGGATCGGAGGTCTCACGCTGACGGCTAAATGCCGCGCTTTCCGCGGCGGCGATGTCGCGTGCCCGGTCGATATCGAAAACGCAAGGCAGAACGACGCCGTAGACCGGCTGATGCCCGGCGACCAACCAACCGAGATACTCGCGAAGCCGCGCGAAGTCGGTCGCGGGATCGGCAGGTCTCTGGGCCGGCAGCCAATAAAGACCGGCCGTTACGTGGGTGCCGTTGCTTCCACCAATTTGGCGAATGCGTCCATCCAGAGGATCCACTGTGACCCACAGCGGATTCTCGTCATCTACGTGGTCCGTGACTCCGAGCACCACCGCGTTCGCCGCGAAACCCGAGGCCGATTTCACGAAATTCCGGAAATCATCGACCGGCATGTAGGAATCGACCGTCGTGATCACCGCCGGCGCGTTGGCCAACCGGCCCGCGACAAGACGGAACGTGGCGTAAGATGACGGAGTGTTGCGAACCACCATGTCGAGGTCGAAATCGCCGGCATGATGGTCAAGCCACTGGCGGCAATCGTCGCTCGCTTCGTTGATGACGACGGTCACGTTGCGAATGCCGGCGACGCGGAAACGATCAAGAGTGTGATCGATCAGCGGGCGCCCCCCGACCTGAACCATCGGCTTGCTGACGCGAAAGCCGTCCGCGCGCAGGCGGCTTCCCTCGCCTGCGGCAATGATGCCGCCCAGCAGCGCCGGATGTGCGGATGTCCGGGTCATTGCAGGACCTTCGCAACATCGCGCAGGTCGGTCACTGCGGGCTCCGCCTGCCGTTCGCTTTGCCCTGCCTGGACATCCTGGGGTGCGATCCAGATGAAGCGCATGCCCATGCGCCGGGCGCCTTCCCGATCGCGGCGCAATGAGTCGCCGATGAAGACTGTATTTTCCGGCATCGTTCCAAGTCTCTCGAGGGCCACGCGAAAGATCGCAGGATCGGGTTTCTCGACGCCTACGCAATGGCTGTCCACCATCACCTTGAAAAACGAGCGCAGGCCGGCGCTTTCGCACACCGCTTCGAGATTGCCGTAGAAATTCGACACGATGCCAAGCCGATAGCGTTCGCTTAGCGCCTTCAGGACCGGTCGGTTTCGTTCGAACGTCGCTGCGGATTCCGACATGAAGCCTGATGCGATCCGCCGGCCACGATCGCCGCCACTCTCGGTCTTTGTTCCAGCGTGGCGGCGCACCAGTTCACTCTCAAGGTTGACGGTCAATGCGTGGACTGTCCCTGCGAGATCGGTCGTGGACGGCAGGCCTCCGACGAGCGGATCATCCGCCGCGTAGAATGCAGGCGCGAAAGCATCGCTCGCCACATCCAGCCCGTCGGCGCGATACAGCGCGTGGAAGCGCTCCTTCCACGCCACGCCGTCAGCATCGAGGGTGCCGCCGAAGTCGAACAGCAGCGTTTCAATCGGCCCGTTCATCGTATGCGCCCGTGCGCTGAGCCGGTTACGATAATATCCGGGATTCAGTAAGCACGACTTCGCGTGCGAGCCTGCCTACGAACGTTGCGGACTGGATACGACCCTTGTGTCCGCTTCGTCCCCGGGAAGTTCAAACCGGCGACCCTCGATAAAGGCGTTGCACGCATCGTACGCAACGCTGTCGCGCAACTGTCGTGGCGGACTTTTCATATAGTAGGCCGAAGGCGCCTCCAGCGGACCGGCTTCGCCGCGCTCCAGCGCCAGCTTCACACAACGGATCGCATCGATGACAACGCCGGCGCTGTTCGGCGAATCCTGCACCGACAGCCGAAGTTCCAACTCGATCGGCGCGTTTCCAAAACCGTGCCCTTCCATCCGGATGAAGCAGACCTTGTTGTCCTGTTGCCACGGTACGTAGTCCGACGGACCGATATGGATGTCACGCGCATCGAGGCGCTCGTCCAATTGCGATTGCACGGACTCTGTCTTGGAAATCTTTTTGGACTTGAGCCGGCTTCTCTCGAGCATGTTGAGGAAGTCGGTATTGCCGCCGGTGTTGAGCTGATAAGTGCGATCGAGACCGACGCCGCGATCGGCAAAGAGCCGTGCCAGCGCCCGATGCACGATGGTCGCACCGACTTGGCTCTTGATATCGTCCCCTATGATCGGCAGGCCGGCATCCCGAAATTTCGCCGCCCAGACTTCGTCTGAAGCGAGGAACACCGGAACGCAGTTGACCATCGCAACCCCGGCTTCGAGGCAGGCCTGTGCGTAGTGCTTGACCGCGCGCTCCGAGCCGACCGGCATGTAGCACACGAGCACCTCGGCGCCCGACGAGCGCAGCGCGGCAGCGACATCGGTCGGCTCGAGATCGACGACACGGAATGCATTGTCGTCCGGATAGTCGGCCATGTGAGGTGCGACCCCGTCGAGAACCGGGCCGGCCTGCACGATCACATTCGAAACCGGCAGGGCGCTTTGAAAGATGCGGGTGCAGTTCGGCTTCGCGAAGATGGCTTCTTCCAGCGGCCGGCCGACCTTTCGCCGGTCGACGTCGAACGCCGCAACGAACTCGACATCGCTGCAACGATAGCCGCCAATTGACTGGCGCATGATGCCGTCAAGCGCGACCCCCGGACGATCCCGGTAAAACTCTACGCCCTGCACCAATGAACTTGCGCAATTGCCGACGCCGGCAATGGCGACTTTGATACGGTTATGCATGCTTACCCCAACCCCAGAAAACCCCAAGAAAAATGGATTATTGGTCCGTCAGGAAGCTGCTGACAAGTCAAAACAACAGGCGAATACCGGCCTTGTGTTTTTGTGTAGCCGCAAGGTCACGGTTGGTTTGCCTTCAACGAAGTTCGATCAAGCAAATAGAAGCAACGGCGCCTTCGTGTGCCGTTCTGATGCAGTATCTGGCCGGTTTGGGTAATGGTGCCCAGGGGCGGAATCGAACCACCGACACCGTGATTTTCAGTCACGTGCTCTACCAACTGAGCTACCTGGGCGCCGGGCCGGCCCAAAAGGACCGCTCAGCAAGGCGCGGGCGTTATAAAGGCCCAAATCCGCACTGTCCAGAACGCCCCGGGCTCAGGCTTTAACGCCAAGGGCCGCGCGGAACCTGTTCTTGATCTCGGCGCCGCCGCGCAAAGGTAGTACGCGGGGCGGCTCATCGGTGGATATCAAGACGCGCGCGAAAAGCGTCCCGCGCAGATCTCTCAGCCGGGCAGCAAGGTCGGCCAGCGCGCGATCGTCGCGGACATCGAGGCAGGTCGCGATTCCGCAGGCACCGGCAATCCGGATGAGATCGACGCCGTTTTGCGTGTGGCTGGGCTGCATACCGGTCTCGCCGTAGACGCCATTGTCGAAGACGATGACTGCGAGATTGGGCGGCCGCTTGTTGCCGATGGTCGCGAGCGCACCGAGCCCCATCAACATTTCACCGTCGCCGGTAATCACCGCGACGCGACGATCCGGTTGCGCAAGCGCGAGCCCCAATCCGATCATGGCGGCCCCGCCCATCGCACCCCACAGATAGAAATTGCGTGGATCGTCGCCGGCGGCCGCGAGATCCCAGGTTGTCGAACCAAGGCCGGGCACAACGAGCAAGTCGTCATCACGGTCTTTGACAAGTGCAGCCATCGCAGCGCGGCGATCGAGCGTCATTTGGTCCAGACCTTCCTGCCGATCAGCTGCTGCGAGAGCACCATGGCGACGATGCGCTCATCGCCGAAGGTCTGCTGGACGGCGCGCTCGGCGATGCCGGCCACCTCGCCGGGCTCGCGGACGCGATAGACCTCGGCTTCGCACAGCTTAAGGACCGGATCGACGATCGACCCCATCGGCACCTGCCACGGATTGAACTCTTCCCACTCGCCACGCATTGTGATCAGCATCAGCAGCGGAAACCGGCAGGTACGCGCCAGCGACAGCATGTTGATACAATTGCCGAGGCCGCTCGATTGCATCAGCAGCGCGGCGCGCTGCCCGCCGAGCCAGGCGCCCGCAGCCAGGGCAATCCCCTCTTCTTCCGTCGTCAAAACGACATCGTGGATACCCGCATCGGCGCGGCAGCGATCGATCAACCGCGCATGGCCCGCGTCGGGCACGTAGCCGACCTGCCGCACGCCGCCGCGCTTGATCGTCTCGAACAACTGATCAGGCCACTGCCCGGCTTGCGCACTCATCGACCGCCCGCCTCGCCTTTGGCCGGGCGCTCGCCGTCTTCGTCTTCCTCATCCTTGGCAGGGACCGCGTAGACGCCGGAAAGCCAGCGGTTGAGATCAATGTCCGCGCAGCGCTTGGAGCAGAATGGCTTGAAAGCCGGCTCGACCGGCCTGCCGCAGATCGGGCAGGACCGCACTGCGGATGTTTTGCGGTCAATCTCGTTCATGACGGAATAAAATTTCCGGTTATCGAACAAAATTCATGCAGTCCTTCAGACCGGGTTCAGCCAGCCGAAGCGGACCGGATAGCCTTCACCGCCCAGCAAAGTCATGACCTCGTAGAGCGGCAGGCCGACGACGTTGGTGTAGGAGCCGACGATCTTCACCATGAAGGATCCCGCGATCCCCTGCGCGGCGTAGCCACCCGCTTTCCCGCGCCACTCGCCGGACGCAAGGTAGGCTTCGATGTCTTCTTCCGTCAGGCGCTTGAAGCGCACGCGCGTTTCCACCAGGCGCTGGCGAAAGGCCTCCTTCGGCGTCACGAGACAGATCGCCGTGTAGACGCGATGATTGCGGCCGGAGAGAAGGCGCAGGCACTGCGCCGCCTCATCAAGAAGTTCCGCTTTCGGCAGGATGCGCCGGCCGACTGCGACGACGGTGTCTGCGGCCAGCACATAGGCGCCGCGCAAGGCATCGTCGAGCTTTACGTTTTCAAGGGCAGCCGACGCCTTGGCGTGCGCAAGGCGCGTGGCGTAGGCACGCGGAATCTCACCGCGATGCGGCGTTTCATCGAGATCCGTGGGCTTGAGCGCATCCGGCTCGATCCCGGCCTGATTGATGAGCGCAAGACGGCGCGGCGAGCCGGAAGCAAGCACGAATTTGGGACGGCCAATCATCTGCCCGAAGCGCCAATGGATGCGTTGGAGGAAAGCTACAAGGGCGCGGAACCTAACGGAATAGGTCCCTATTCACAACTGAGTGGCACGCGGGCGTCATTCATTCCCGCCGCCTGGCCGTCCGAAGCGTTCGCGGATGCGCGCCGTAAGCTGGTCGCGCACCTCGCGGTAGGCATTGAGCCGCTGCTCGCGGCTGCCCTCGGTCCCGGTCGGGTCGGCCGTCGGCCAATATTCCACCTCGGCTGGAACCGTGCGGGTCAATTCCAGCGCCCGGTGATGGGCGGGCGGCGAGAGCGTCACGATCAGGTCGAAGTTGAGGCCTTCCAGGTCGTCCAATTCCTCGAACGTGACCGGCTTATGCCGGGAAATGTCGATGCCGACCTCCTCCATCGCCGCGATCGCAAAAGGATCGAGTTCACCCTTCTGCACGCCGGCCGAACCGACATAGACGTTCGTGCCGAGCATCTGCCGCATCAAGGCCGCCGCCATCGGCGAGCGCACGGAGTTCATGCCGCAGGCGAACAGCACCGCGTGAGGACGCGACGGGCGCTCGGGCGCGGCCATCCGGCTCTTATCCTCTAAGCATGATCTTTTCCGACCTTGCTTCGCCCGCCGAAGCGGGCTTCGCGAAGGCGGGAAACCGGTACCCATCCCCGATCCAGATCGAGGACATGCTTTTCGGGATCATGCTTTAGCCCTTCCAATGCAGCACGCAGATCAGCGTGAACAACCGGCGCGCCGTATCCATGTCCACCGTCACCTTGCCCTTGAGCCGCTCCACCAGGATGCGTGAGCCGTCGTCGTGGATCGCGCGGCGGCCCATGTCGATCGCCTCGATCTTGTCGGGCGTCGCGGTCCGGATCGCCTGATAGTAACTGTCGCAGATCATGTAGTAGTCCTTGACGATCCGGCGCAGCGGCGTCAGCGAAAACAGATGCGCGACGACCGGCGCTCCGTCTTCCTGCCGGATGTCGAACACCAGGCGATTGCCGTTGATGCTCAGATGCAGCGTATAGGGGCCGCTCTCGTGCCCGACGGGTGCGAAAGAGTTCTGCTCGAGCAGGTCATAGATCGCGACCTGGCGCTCGTGCTCGACGTCGGGATTGGAACGGCCGATCGATTCCTCGTCGAGCACCACGGCGGCAAGGCGCCGCTTCGCTCCTGCCGGCGCTGATTTTGCCGCGCTCATTTCTGGTTGAGGCGTATCGACACCGAGCGGGCGTGAGCGCTCAGACCCTCCGCCTCGCCGAGCGCGATCGCCGCCGGGCCAAGCGCGCGCAATTGCTCCGGCCCGCATTTGAGCAAGGACGTGCGCTTCATGAAATCGAGCACGCCCAGGCCGGACGAAAATCTCGCCGAGCGCGCGGTCGGCAGCACATGGTTGGAGCCCGCAACGTAGTCGCCGATCGCCTCCGGCGTGTGTGCCCCGATAAAGATCGCGCCCGCATTGCGGATTCGTTTCACCAGGCGCTCGGGATCGTCGGCGAGAATTTCGAGGTGCTCGGGCGCAAGCTGATCGACCAGAGCGATCGCATCGTCGAGCTTGCGCACGACGATAACCGCGCCGAATTCGCTCCACGATGCGCCGGCGACTTTCGCCCGCGGCAGCGTCTTGAGCTGCGATTGGACGGCCTTCTCGACGCGGTCGGCGAGACCGGCATCGTCAGCGATCAGGATCGACTGCGCGCTGGCATCATGCTCGGCCTGCGCGAGCAGATCGGCGGCAATCCAGTCGGCATTGGCCGTCTTGTCGGCCAGGATCAGAACCTCGGACGGGCCGGCGACCATGTCGATGCCGACCTTGCCGAATACCAGCCGCTTGGCGGCCGCAACATAGGCATTTCCAGGACCGACGATCTTGGCGACCGGCGCAATGCTGTCGGTGCCATAGGCCAACGCAGCAACCGCCTGTGCGCCGCCGACGCGGTAAATCTCATCGACGCCGGCGAGGCGCGCCGCCGCAAGCACCAGCGGGTTGAGCTTGCCGTCGGGCGCGGGAACGACCATTGCCAGCCGGGAGACACCGGCAACCTTCGCCGGCACTGCATTCATCAAGACCGATGACGGATAGGCGGCCGTGCCGCCCGGTACGTAAAGTCCTACCGCCTCGATGGCGGTCCATTTTGCGCCCATCTCGACACCGAGAGCGTCGGTGAAGCGGTCGTCGCTCGGCTTCTGCCGCCGGTGATAGGCCTCAATCCTGTCGCGCGCGACTTTAAGCGCCGCAATTGCATTTCCGTCGCAGGATTTTTCGGCGGCGTCGATCTCCGCGGTGGTCACGCGCAATCCGATCTTTGCAAGATCGACGCGATCAAACCTGGCGGTCAGCTCGAACAGCGCCCGGTCGCCGCGCGCCACGACATCCGCAATTATGCCACGAACGGCCTCCTCGACGTCCTGCGCGGTCTCGCGTTTGAGCGCAAGCAGACTCCGGAAGCGATCCGCGAAATCCGCGCTTTGGCTGTCCAGACGAAGGGGCATGACCTGATCCTGCCGGGGCGACCCGGTCGACAAGGTCAATGGGTGATGCGCGTGCTGGCGTCAACCCTCGACACCACCGAAAAAATCCTTAATCAGGGCCGTTTTGACTTGGCCGCCCCGTCGCCGATGTCGACGTGAGCGGGGCAATGACCCGTCGTCCAGCTTGACCCAAGGTCGGCCAATTCGGCCTCGAGGCATTCGACTTCCAGCCGCACCGTGGCGCCGCCTGAGAACTCGAGCAGGACGACACCGGACGGCGCCTCGGTCTCGCTGAATTCCACCGCCAGAAGATTGAGAAAGGCATCTTTGTGCGCGGGATCGACCTGCCGGCATTTGCAACTCAAAACGCGCTCGAACCGCAGGGCAGCCCGCCGCCGCCGAAATTCGGGATTGTCGCCCTGCGCGCCCTCCCAATCGAAGCGGTTAAGGGCGACGACAACGCGCTTCTCCTGCGGCCGCCACAGGATGTCCGAGACCCTGACCACCGCGTCCTGCAGGTGGGTGGAAGCAACCTCAAGATCCTCTTCGTCGAGGACCACGAATTTCAACTGGTCCATGGCGCTCGCGCTCCCC
>DASSYU010000111.1:0-3277 GCA_035703125.1 Pseudolabrys sp.
ATATGCCGGCATAGCCCCAGATCAGGTCGATCGAGAGCGCCAGCATCGCGTAACAGATGTATTTGCCGAACAGCGCCACGAGATAGGTCGACACGTGCAGGCCGGAGCTTGCAGGCACCAGCAGATTGAGCGTGGGGATCATCACCGCGAATGCGGCAAGCAAGATCAGGAACACGGCAGAAGACCGGTCGAGCAGGCGCGTGAGCGGGAAGGCACGCATCTAGGCCTCCACCGCCCGGCCTTTGAGCGCGAACATGCCGCGCGGCCGCTTCTGGATGAAAAGGATGATGAGTACCAAGATGGCGATCTTGCCGAGGACGGCGCCGGCATAGGGCTCGAGGAATTTGTTGGCGATGCCGAGCGTGAAGGCGCCGACCAGGGTGCCCCACAGATTGCCGACCCCGCCGAACACCACGACCATGAAGGAATCGATGATGTAGCTCTGTCCGAGATTGGGCGAGACATTGTCGATCTGCGATAGCGCGACCCCGGCGATGCCCGCGATGCCTGACCCGAGGCCGAAGGTGAGGGCGTCGATGCGTGCGGTGCGGATGCCCATGGCGGCCGCCATGGCGCGGTTTTGCGTCACGGCGCGCATTTCAAGGCCGAGCCGCGTCAGGCGCAGCATGCCGAGCAAAGCGACGAACACAGCCAGCGCGAAGCAGATGATCCAAAGGCGGTTGTAGGTGATGGTGAGGCCGCCGAGCTCGAAGGCGCCGCTCATCCATGAGGGGTTGCCGACTTCCTTGTTGGTCGGTCCAAAGACCGTGCGCACGACCTGCTGCAGGATCAGCGACAGGCCCCAGGTGGCGAGCAGGGTCTCGAGCGGACGGCCATAGAGAAAACGGATAATGCCGCGCTCGATAGCGACGCCGACCGCGCCGGCAACGGCGAAGGCCAGCGGCACCGCAATGATGAGCGAATAGTCGAACAGCGCGGGATTGTAGGCGCGGATGTATTCCTGCACGACGAATGTCGTGTAGGCGCCGAGCATTACCATCTCGCCGTGCGCCATGTTGATGACGCCCATGACCCCGAAGGTGATGGCGAGACCGATCGCCGCAAGCAGCAGGACGGAGCCGAGGGACAGTCCGTACCAGGCGTTCTGCAGGGCGCTCCAGAGTGCAAGATCGCCCTGAATCTTCGCGCTCGCTGACGCCGCAGCCTGGCGCACAGACGCCGGAAGATCGACCGGCAGGCTGTCGATGAGGCCGAGGGCATCCTGGTCGCCGCGGTCGCGGATGACGGCAATGGCGGCGATCTTGTCGTCAGGGCTCGTCTCGGCGGAGGAGAGCAGGATCGCCGCGCGTGCCTCGGTCAGGGCCTTTCTGACGCGCGCGTCCGCCTCCTTCTCGAGTGCTTTGTCGATATTCGGTAATGCACCGGCATCGCGCGATTTGAACACCGCCTGGGCGGCTTCGAAACGACGGCCTGGCTCCTTCGCCATCAGCGTCAGCGATCCGAGTGCGGCGTCAAGCATTCCGCGCACGCGATTGTTGAGCCGGACCTTTTCGATATCGGCGGGCGGCGTCGCAACCATTGCGCCGCTGGCGGCGTCCGTCAGTCTGTCGGATTTGTCCTTGATGAAGACGCGCCTGGCGTTCGCCGAATAGAGCAGGCGTTGATTCTTGAGGGCTTCCAGCAACGGGCCGGTGCGGGGATCGCCGCTTGCGCTCAACGTATCGATGGCATCGGCGGTGTCACCGAAGGAATCGGTCGTGAGGCCCGCAAGCGCATCCTCATACGGGCCGGCATTGGCCAACGTTGCGCCAAAAAGCAGGAGGGCTATGGCGAATAGAAGCGCCAGCGCGCGATCGTGAAAGCCATGCATTGCATTTCATCCGGCTTGAAATGCGCGATGGGAGGCGGCGGTCGACCGCCGCCTCCGCCACCGTCGGTTCAGGAGGCCTGTCCTCCGCACTTTTTGGTGACCGTGTTGTAGTTGCCGCACTTCATCGTGACCCAGTCCGCCTCGAGGTCCTTCGAGCCGGGCAGGAAGTCGGACCAGGCGTCGCCCGGCACGAGACCCTTGGTCTTCCAGACGACGTCGAACTGGCCGTCGCCGCGGACTTCGCCGATGAAGACCGGCTTGGTGATGTGGTGGTTCGCCAGCATCTTCGAGGTGCCGCCTGTCAGGTTCTCGGCCTCGATGCCGGGCAGCGCGTCGATGACCTTGTCCGGATCGGTGGATTTGACCTTCTCGACGGCCTTCACCCACATCTGGAAGCCGATGACATGCGCTTCCATGGGATCGTTGGTGACGCGCTTCGTGTTCTTCGTGAACGCCTGCCACTTCTTGATAAACTCGGCATTGGTCGGGTTCTTGATCGACTGGAAGTAGTTCCACGCCGCGAGGTGGCCGAGCAGCGGCTTGGTGTCGAGGCCCGCGAGCTCTTCCTCGCCGACCGAGAACGCCACCACTGGAATGTCAGTTGCCTTCACACCCTGGTTGCCGAGCTCCTTGTAGAACGGCACGTTGGCGTCGCCGTTGATGGTCGACACCACGGCGGTCTTCTTGCCCGCCGAGCCGAATTTCTTGACGTCGGCGACGATGGTCTGCCAGTCGGCGTGCCCGAATGGCGTGTAATTGATCATGATGTCTTCGTCCTTGACGCCTTTCGCCTTCAGATAGGCTTCGAGGATCTTGTTGGTGGTGCGCGGATAGACATAGTCCGTGCCCGCGAGCACCCAGCGCTTCACCGATCCGCCGTCCTTGCTCATCAGGTAGTCGACGGCCGGGATCGCCTGCTGGTTGGGCGCGGCGCCGGTATAGAAGACGTTGCGCTCGGACTCTTCGCCCTCATATTGCACCGGATAGAAGAGGATCGAATTGAGTTCCTTGAAAACCGGCAGCACGGATTTGCGCGAGACCGAGGTCCAGCAACCGAACACGACCGCGACCTTGTCTTTCGAGATCAGCTCGCGCGCCTTCTCGGCGAAGAGTGGCCAGTTGGATGCAGGGTCAACGACCACTGCCTCCAGTTTCTTGCCAAGCACGCCGCCCTTCTTGTTCTGCTCGTCGATCAAAAACAGCATCGTGTCCTTCAGCGTGGTCTCGCTGATCGCCATCGTCCCTGACAGCGAATGAAGAATGCCGATCTTGATCGTGTCCTGGGCCATCGCCGAGGATGTGGCTGCAATTCCGAATGCGATGCCCGCGGCGGCCGACAGCCAGCTGCGTGCCTGCGGCCTTTCCGCGGCCGCGCAATTCATTTTCAGCATTGTCTCTCTCCTGTTTGACGCACGCGCAATCGGGCCCGGTCCCGGCGCCGCAAAC
>DASSYU010000232.1:0-2402 GCA_035703125.1 Pseudolabrys sp.
CGAACATGGTGCCAAATTTTTGCACGGCATGGGCCACCGCGCGCTCGCCTTGATGATGAAAAAGCCGTTGCAGGGCCGTTGGCGAGCAATAAAACGGCACCTGGAGCTTTTGCCCCATGACAACGACCGACAAGTCAATCCACTCAGCACCCCTCAACACGTTCGGTAAAAGGTCGCACTCTTCGAATGCGGCCGTGTTTCTTCGATAGGTGGTCTCATCGTCGGCAGCGCCATCGATGTAGTTGAAGATTGGACCCGGCAGACGCCGTCGCGCCAGCTCTCGGAAATCATGATAATTGAAGCAGTGTTTCAAGCGCATGCTGCCCCCGCAACAAACACCGTTAGCGTAACCTAGAATGAAGAATTGTATGAGTTTAACCCATAGCGGCCAATCGACGTGGCGAAAAGTGTCCGGCTTTGACCCAAAGCACGGGACGTCGAATTCTGCGGCATTCGCGATGTCGCGTCTGGCGGCTCGTGTCCTATTTCTTCCAGAATCGCTGCGCGTATTTTCATATCATCTACCCGATTCGGCCTTAAGAACGGCGGAGCGCGGCGTCACGACGCCGCGCTCGATGACATAGAGGCTATCGATGAGATCGCTCGAATGTACGTAGTCGGATTCCGATAGCAGCACGGATACCCCAGTCGCCTTGAACGCGGCGATCGCCTCAACGAGCCGACCCGCCAGGGCCGGCGCGACGCCCTCGAAAGGCTCGTCGAGTAGAAGCAGACGCCGTCCGCACATCAGCGCGCGCGCTAGTGCCACCAGTTTTTGCTGCCCGCCAGAGAGCTGGAGTGCGCGGCGCGTCGCCATGCCCTTCACCTCGGGCAGGATGCCATAGACGAAGGCGAGTCGTGCCGCTATGGCCGGATCGCCGTTTGCCCAAGCTGGCATGAGCACGTTCTCCTCGACAGTGAGCTCCGGCACCAACCGGCGATCCTCAGGCATGTAGCCGATGTCGAGGCCGGAACGGTGGTGCGGCGGAGTCGCTCGCAGATCCCTGTTGAGAAATTTCATGTCACCGGAGCGAACGGGCAGCAGCCCCATGATTGCACGCATGAGCGTCGTCTTACCGGCGCCATTGCGGCCAACTAGCCCAACGAACGCGCCCGGCGCAATCGACAAAATAACGTCCGTCAGCACCGGCGAGCCTGCGATCTCGACGGAGAGATGGCGAATATCGAGCGCGGCGCTCACGCCTGTACTCCATCCGTCCGGCGATGCAGCTCCGCCCCGACGACGTAGCGTCTCACGTCCGCGTCACCCAGCACGACGGCAGCCATTCCGTCGGCGATCACCCGGCCCTCGTAGAATGCGATCACACGCGGCGCGTAACGTTCCACGACCTCCATGTCGTGCTCAACAAAAAGCACGGCTGCGCTTTCCGCGGCCACCGCCTCCATCACGAGATCCATCAGTGGCAATTTCTCCTGCGCACTGATGCCGCTGGTCGGCTCGTCGAGCAACAACACAGCGGAACGGCCCACCATCGCCAACGCAATGTCGAGCAGCTTGCGTTGGCCCTGTGGCAGTTCCAGCGTCGGTCGGTCGGCGAAGCCCTCGATTCCGAGGCGAGCGAGAATCTCGTTCGCCTGCGCAAGCCGCGCGGACGTTCGCAGGATTGCGGTCGGCTTTGGCCGCGTTCGCTCAGCGCAGACAAGCGCGACGAGCGCGTTGTCGCGCACCGACAGATTGGGGAAAAGCTGTGCGACCTGGAATGACCGCCGGATGCCGAGCCGGGTCACCTCGCGCGGCGGCATTCGAGTGATATCAGCGCCGCGGAACAGAATGACGCCATCGTCTGGCTTAAGATACCCAGTGACCATGTTTACGAACGTGGTCTTACCCGCACCGTTGGCGCCAATGATGCCGACGGTCTCGCCGGCCGCTATCTCGACCGTCACGTTGTCGGCCGCGACAACCGCGCCGAAGCGCTTGTCCAATCCCCTTGCGGCAAACAGCGGCGCGCTCACGCGGCCCGTCCTGCGCGGCGGCGCCGCGTGAACAACGACCAGAGCCCGGAGGGCAGTAACAGGATCACCGCGAGCATGGAGATGCCGACCACCATCTGCCATGTGTAGGGCGAATACTGGAAGGCGAAGCTGCGGATCGCTTCAAACACGGCCATCCCAAGCAAGGGTGCCGCAACGTGGCCAATACCAGACAAGATCGCAACGAACACGAACTCGCCCGATGTCGTCCAATAGGCGAGATCCGGATCGATATGGCCGGCCGCGATCGCGATCAAAGCGCCGCCAAGCCCGGCTGTCGTTGCCCCGATCACGTAAGTGAGATGCAGCACGCTGGTGACCGAAGTGCCAAGATATTCGACCCGGATCTCGTTTGTCAGGATCGCCTCGCCGATTACGCCGGCCGGCGAATTAACGAAGCGGTGCAA
>DASSYU010000365.1:0-4561 GCA_035703125.1 Pseudolabrys sp.
TTCGACATGACGTCGATTTCGGCTGCGCATCCGACCCTGCCGCTGCCGTCTTATGTGCGGGTCACGAACCTTGCGAACAACCGGTCGATCGTCGTCCGCGTCAACGATCGCGGACCATATGTCGGCGATCGGGTCATCGATGTCTCGGTCAAGACGGCTGAGCTGTTGGGCTTCCACGGGCATGGCGTCGCGCGGGTCAAAGTCGACTATGTCGGCCGCGCTCCGTTGACCGGCTCGGACGACCGGAAGCTGATCGCGACCTTCCGGGAAGGCGGCCCGGCCCAACTGCCCGTGCAGGTCGCGTCCGGTAAGCCGTTTGCGCCAACTTACTTTGACAAGCGACCGCTGCGTGCCACGGCCCGAGTCCCGTCGCCGCCGGATCGACCTTACAGTCTTGGCGATACGCCGCGCGAGCTGCCGGCGGCGGAAGCGCCGACCACCGAACTCGCCGCGCGGCCGCGCTCCTCGAATGCCGAAGCGCGCGAACCTGTGGGAGCCGCCGGGTCACCGGTTTCGGCCTATGCCCCTCGGGCCTATGATATGCGGCCGGGTTACATGAGCGGCCGCGGCCTTTACTGAGCCTTATTTTACCGCCAAAAATTCCTGGACCAGGCCGCACCGGATTGAACGGGTGCCGCCAAACGAGCCTTGATGACGTGGCCATGCGGAAGGTTGCATTCGGACATTGGCTGATGGTGGCGGCGCTGGCTTGCGGCCTCTCCGCGGCAGCAATTGCGGCGCCACCGCAAAAAGCCGCGCCGTCGGCGCAGAAAAAAGATGCGCCAAAAAAAGAGGCGCCGAAAAAGGACGAACCGAATATCAGCGCGCCGCACGCGATCCTGATCGATGCCCAATACGGCGGCGTGCTGTTCGACCGCGATGCTGATCGACTGATCTTCCCGGCCAGCCTCGCCAAGCTGATGACCGCGGAATACGTATTTCATGAGATCAAAGAAGGGCGCATCAAGCTCACCGACGAATACATGGTGAGCGAAAATGCCTGGCGTAAAGGCGGCGCACCGTCCCATGGCTCCACGATGTTCGCGGCGCTCCACAGCAAGGTCCCGGTCGACGACTTGCTGCGCGGATTGATTATCCAGTCCGCCAACGACGCCTGCATCGTGCTGGCCGAAGGAATCGCCGGAAACGAAGCCGAATTCGGCAACAAGCTGACCCAGCGCGCACGCGAAATCGGGTTGGAGAAATCGGTCTTCACCAATTCCAGCGGCCTGCCTGATCCGAACGGGAAAGTGACGACCCGCGAGCTGGCAATGCTGGCGCGGCACCTCATCCGCACCTACCCGGATTTCTACCCGCTCTTTGCGCAGCCCGATTTCACCTGGAACAAGATCCGGCAGCAAAATCGCAATCCACTTCTTGGCGCCATGAACGGCGCCGACGGCCTCAAGACCGGTTACACAAAAGAGGCGGGGTATGGTCTGGTCGGGTCGGCGGTCCAAAACGACCTGCGCCTGATCGTGGTTGTCACGGGTGTCAGCACGGCCAAGGAACGCGCCGACGAAGCAAGAAAAGCGCTCGAATGGGGTTTCCGAAATTTCGAGCAGCGCACGATCTTTGCCGAAGGCCAGACGATCGGAACCGCCAAGGTTTTTGGCGGCGCGAGCGGCCGCGTCGGGCTGAAGGCCGATGGAGAGGTCAAGGTGATGCTGCCCAAATCGGGCGCGGACCGGCTGATTGCTCGTATTGTCTACACCGGGCCTGTGCCGGCGCCGGTGACCGAAGGCACACCAATCGGAAATCTCAAGGTCTGGCGCAACGACAGCTTGATCCTGACGATGCCGCTGAAAGCGGCTGAAAACATTGGTAAGGGAAACATGCCGCAGCGCGCTTTCGATGCTGTGACTGAAATGATAATCGCGCTGTTCCGTGCCGGAGCCGAGCGGCTATGATGGCAGACGCCACCGCAAACGGGCGGTGACTGGGAAAAGGCTGATCGGCTTTGCGCGGACATTTCATTACCTTCGAAGGCGGCGAAGGCAGCGGAAAATCTACGCACGCAGCCACCCTCGCTCAAAGGCTCAAGTCCGTTGGGCAAAATGTCGTCCTTACCCGCGAGCCAGGCGGCTCAACCGGAGCCGAGATCATTCGCCATATCCTGCTGTCCGGAATCGCCAAACCGCTTGGCGCGGAAACCGAGGCAATCCTTTTTGCTGCCGCACGCGACGATCATGTCCGCAATACAATATTGCCGGCCTTGACGTCCGGCATCTGGGTCATCTGCGACCGTTTCATCGATTCAACGCGCGTCTATCAGGGCGCTCTCGGAAACGTCGATCAGCGGCTGATCCGCAGCCTTGAGCGCGTGACCGTCGGGCCGGCGGTGCCCGAACTGACGTTTATTCTCGACGTTCCCGCACAAATTGGATTGGCGCGCGCGAAGAACAGGCGCGGCCAAACCGAGGCTGACCGGTTCGAGGCAGAATCGCCGGAATTTCACGAGAAGTTGCGTAGGGCATACCGGGCGCTCGCCGCAGCGGAGCCGAAGCGCTGCGTCGTGATCGATGGCCGTGCGCCGCGCGATGTCGTAGCGGACAGGATCTGGTCGATCGTTCAGGACCGGTTGCATCCTGAATCACTCGGAATTGCGGAGACGTCGACGCCGTGACCTCCGACGATGAAGATACCGGCGCAAAATCTCCGCGCGAGACGACCGTGCTGTTTGGCCACGCCGAAGCGGAAAAGGCGCTGCTTGACGTCTACAAGAGCGGACGAATTGCGCATGCCTGGCTGATCGGTGGTCCACCCGGCATCGGCAAGGCAACCTTGGCGTATCGCATGGCACGCTTTGTGCTGGCCAATCCCGACCCGCAATCACCGGCGGTGCAGAAAGCCACATCACTTGCCGTGGAGCCTGACCATCCGGTCGCCCGCCGCGTTGCTGCTCAGGCGCACGGTGATCTGCTGACCGTTGAGCGTGTGATCAATGACCAAACCGGCAAGCTCTACACCGTCATCCGCGTTGACGATGTCCGCCGGACTGTCGGGTTTTTCGGCTCGACCGCAGGCGAGGGCGGCTGGCGTGTCGCCATCGTTGACGCCGTCGATGATCTGCAGCGCGAGGGCGCCAACGCGCTTTTGAAGATTTTGGAGGAGCCGCCGCGACGGTCGCTCATTTTGCTCGTCAGCCATGCTCCCGGCCGCGAACTGCCGACCATCCGCTCGCGTTGCCGGCGGGTTCTGCTGCGTCCGCTCGGTATCGACGACGTTACTCTGGCGCTTGCGGAAGCAACCGGAAAAGACCGGCGGGACGATGATGTCCACGAGGCGGCAGCGGCAGCCGAGGGGAGCGTCGGCCGGGCACTGGCCTTGCTTGAAGGCCAGGCCTTGGCCTTGCGCCAGCGCGTTCTTGATCTGCTGGCGCAGTTGCCCGACGTCGACGCTCGCGCCTTGCACGCCCTTGGTGATGCGATGGGCGGGACCGACCCGAAAGTGCTCGAAGCATTCATGGACCTGATCAACGGCTGGCTGTCGGTGCGTCTTGGTGACGCCGGACAGGAAAAAGCGCGAATGGCGCGCGTCGCGGAAACCTGGGAGCGCGTCAATCGCGCGGCCAGCGAAGTGGATACCTACAACCTCGAGCGCAAGCCGCTGGTCTTTGCGGTGTTTGGCGCGCTTGCCCAAGCCGCGCAGCCATAAACGGCTGCGCGCGGACGACGTGGGCCGCAGAAGGTTCAGGCCGGATAAGACAGCGTCTCGGGACTGCGGTCCTTGAGATACTGATCGAGGCCCCAGCGCTCGACCTGCGCGAAGACTTCGTCGAATTCACCGCGCGGCAAGGGCTTATTCACGAAGCGCTCGCCACGGCCGAATTTGCTGAAATCCCAGGCATGGTAGTTTTCGAACTCGGCCGGGACCGCGAGTTTCCAGAGCGGCAGGTACTTCGGGAGATCCGCGTCCATCGCCTGCTCGGCGCGGTTCAGCGCGCGCATATAGCCGTGCACGACGTCGGCGGTGGCGTTTTCCGGAACCCACCACAGCGTCTTGAAGCG
Source organism: Pseudolabrys sp. (assembly GCA_035703125.1). Taxonomy (GTDB): domain Bacteria; phylum Pseudomonadota; class Alphaproteobacteria; order Rhizobiales; family Xanthobacteraceae; genus Pseudolabrys. The sequence goes on from DASSYU010000365.1 coordinate 4,011, forward strand.
GTCCTCGATGATCTTGCGAAGGCCAAGCTGCTCGGCCATGGCGATCTGCGGTGGCAGCAGGCTCGCCGCTTCAACCTCGCCGTCGAGCAGCGCCCTGAGCCGCGCGCCGAATCCGCCGGTGTTGACCGTCTTGATGTGCTCGAGCGGCAAATAGCGCTCGAGGCGATAGGGAACGTTGAAATGACTGCCGGCGCGCATGCCGACTGAAACCGGCACGTCCTTGAGATCTTCCGGCTTGCGGATCCCGGAATCGGGCCGGACGAAAATCGCCCAAGGTGAATCGCCGTAGCCTTCGGTGACGACACGGCCCATGCCCGCGCTCGCATTGCAGATCGTGCCCCACAGGCAGGCGCCTTGCACGACGTCCTGTTTGTCCTCGGTGTAGGGGCGGTCCTGCGGGCGCTGGAAATACTCAAGGCCCTTCCAGCTCGATTGCGTGCCACGAAACGTTTTCCAGTCAAATTCGACGTCGAGCCCTTCGGCGGCGAAGAAACCTTCCTGCATCGCGACGAAATCGTTGAGACCCATGCCCTTGGGCGCGACTTTGACCC
>DASSYU010000403.1:0-2839 GCA_035703125.1 Pseudolabrys sp.
CTCAAGTGTTGCAGATCACAGCGGTCGTTTGCTGCGCGTGCCATGGTGTCAAAAGGCGGTTTGAGTTGGTGTCCCCAAAATCCAGCGACCGCCGGATTTGGAGGGTCGCTGTCTAACCTTCCTCCCTAGACGGCGACCCCCCTCAACATCGCGACCGCAGAAAGTCTGATCCTATGTCCAGCCATAATAGCCGCGCGAGCCGTTTCAGTGACGAGAGCCTCCCGTTTGCCGTAGAACTGCGGCGGCGCTTTTGCCTGAGGCTACAACAGTTTCTTGCGCGCGCGTTTTGATGCTTTTACGCGTCTTATTCCACCTCCAAACCTATTGCCACGGGCAATAGGCCACGCACTGAGGTATGACATCTCCCTCGATCGTTTGGACGTCCTGCCATACGAGCTGACAACCGTCCTCGGTCAGGCCTTCGCAATACGGCGCGGGCGCGGAAAGGTAGGCATAGGGATAGTATTGACTCGATCCAATTACGATGGCGCCCAAGGCGCTGAGCGCGACAAACATCCGCCAACCGCCACCATAACGTACGCGATAGCCGCTACGCCACACTGAGTAATTCTGGCCGCGAATGACAGCGCGGCCGGCGCCGCGCGTCGGAACCCCGCGCAGGCGCGACGTGGTGACGGTTCTCACACGCGGTGTGACAACACGCGGGGCGGCAGCGGGTGATACCACCTTGCGACCGGCGGCTGGAGCGACCGTCTTTGGAGTAGTTTTCGGTTGCTTCACAGCTCGCGTTGTAGCTTTTGGCTGACTGACCGTGCGCGATGTACCTTTCGGCTGCGTGACCGTGCGCGACGTAGCTTTCGGTTGCTTGACTACGCGTGACGTGACTTTCGGTTGCTTGACCGCACGTGGCGCCGCGCGTTGTGGCGCGGCCACCCGCGGAGCTGACCTCTGCGGAGCTGCTCGCTGTGGTGCTACGCGCGGCTGAGCCGGGCGAGCGGCAGGGGTGGCTTTCTGCGGCTTGCCTTTGTGTTCCTGCTGTTGTTGCTGCGCGGAAAACTCAATGGTGGCCGCAGACCACCTTTGTGCAGCATTAACAGCGCAAGGCGCAAACAGAACGGTCACCGCGAACAGACCCGTTGAGAAAAGCGGCAAACCTGTTTTATTGATCATGGCTTGCCCTCCGCCCTCTGACGTTGCCCCCTCCGTTTAATCCGGGTTGAACTGGAGTCTGGCCCTTGAGGGAAGGACCAGACGATGAAGCGCAAGCGGTTTACCGAAGAGCAGATTATCGGAGTGCTGAAGGAGCACGAGTTGGGGGCGAAGACCTCAGACCTGTGCCGGAAGCACGGGATCAGCGAGGCGACCTTCTACAATTGGAAGAGCAAGTACGGCGGGATGGACGTGTCGGAAGCCAAGCGGCTGAAGGCGCTGGAGACCGAGAACGCCAAGCTGAAGCGGCTATTGGCCGATGCCATGCTCGACAACGCAGCCTTGAAAGACCTGCTGTCAAAAAAATGGTGACGCCCGCCGTGAAGCGAGAAGCTGTCGTTCACCTCAAGGGCGCCCATGAGATGAGCGAGCGGCGGGCGTGTAAAGTCATCGGCTGCGACCGGATGATGGTGCGCTACCGCTCGCGGCGCCCGGATGATCTCCGCCTGCGCGAACGGCTCGTGGCGCTTGCCAAGGAGCGGCGGCGGTTCGGCTACCGGCGCCTGCTCATCTTCCTGCGCCGGGAGGGCTTTATCGTGAACCACAAACGGCTCTTCCGTATCTATCGTGAGGAACGGCTCATGGTGCGCAAAAGAGGCGGTCGCAAAAGGGCTTTGGGCAGCAGGACACCCATGCCTGGCGCGGCGCTGCCGAACGACCGCTGGTCGCTCGACTTCGTTTCCGATCAGTTCGTCAGCGGACGCCGCTTCCGCATTCTCGGCATCTACGACGACTGCACCCGGGAGTGCCTAGCGACGGTGGCCGATGTCTCGCTGTCGGGTCGTCGGGTCGCCCGCGAACTCGACATTCTGATTACTGCGCGCGGCAAGCCCAAGACGATCGTCAGCGACAACGGCACAGAGCTGACCAGCAATGCGATCCTGGCTTGGACGGCCGACGCCAAAGTCGATTGGCATTACATCGATCCCGGCAAGCCGGCGCAGAACGCCTTTATCGAGAGCTTCAATGGCCGGCTGCGCGACGAGTTCCTGAACGAGACCTTGTTTACCTCGCTGATGCAGGCGCGTCTGGCGCTGGAAGAATGGCGACGCGACTACAACACCGTGCGGCCCCATTCCCGCATCGGCTGGCTGACACCGGCCGCCTATGCCGCCAAGTTCTCATCGCAACGGGCCTGCGGCGCTCCGCTCTTGAATGGCTCCGCGCCTTGGCTCGTCGCTCCGATCACAACCGATCTGAACCGCCAGACTCTGGTCACACCTGGATGAAACTTGGGGGCAACGTCACAAGCATCAGAAACGATCACTGCACCTTGAGGCCGCGATCGACCAGGTGACGCAGGAATGCCGACCAGCCGAACTTGTCCTCTGGCACCCGCGCAGACGCCTAGAATCTCCCGAAATCCTTCGGACGGCGCTGGCCACCAGCAGTGAGACATTGCGCACCTCGCCGGCCCAAGTCCGCTTCGTCACAATACCGTCGAGATAAAGATACGATGCTCGCCTTCGATGCGTCGATTCCGCCAGGCCTCGATCTTGGCGTAGATCTTCTTTCGGCATCGTGCTGGGGCTCACCCGCGTACCCCACAGCATGCCGCTGAAACCAAATTTATTGGATCAGCTCTAAGATGAAACCACGGCTTCAAATTTTGCAATAAATCATCTCCTCCATATTGGTGAATGAGATGATTAATCAGATCGATTGGAAA
>DASSYU010000603.1:0-6331 GCA_035703125.1 Pseudolabrys sp.
CTCTTCAGCGCCTTTTATCTTCTTGAAATATGAATTGTAGGTCGCCGGATCCCACTCGAAGAATGTCGTGTTGTTCACGAAATTCTTGACCAGGAAGTAGTTGGCGTCGCCGACGACGCGTGCCGTCTCAGCGATCTCCTCCAGTGAGGCAATCGATGGGCCAAGGATATGAAACACTGCGAAGGTGATCTGCCCTTTCTTCGCCGATTCCAGAAAGCCGATTTCAGTGAGCGCCTGGAGCGTCGATGACAACAGGCCGGCGCGCACATCGATGACTGTCACCTTGGCATCGGCGCTGCCCAGCGTGTCGAAGATCTTCATCTGATCGGAGACCGAGGTCACATCGACTACCTCGGTCAGGTTGGGATGAAAACGCTTGAGTGTGCCGCGCGGCGCTTCCGTATCGAAGGCACGGGTTGGCGTCTGGTGCGCGCCAAAATAGTCGATCAAGGTGCGGGCGACGGTTGTCTTACCAACGCCACCTTTATCGGCGCCAACGAGAATAACGGCTGGTCTGGCCATGGGCCTACTCTACAGTCGAAGTGACTGATCCCTCTGCGCAATATCTTACGTTATCGGTGCAGGAGATTGACAGGTCTAATTCCGCACGCCTGTAGACACCCCGACCCCAACCCCGTCGCCCGATCATAAATTACCGCACTATTTCAAGCAATTGTGCGCGCGCACGAAGTTCGCCCAATTTACCTTGCCGGACGAAATCCGGGAGGGGCGTCAATGCATAAAAATGGTGCCGGCGGAGGGATTTGAACCCCCGACCACCCGCTTACGAAGCGGATGCTCTACCGCTGAGCTACGCCGGCTGAAAACCGCGCCACTGATATCGATGCCGCCCACAATTGGCAAGCAATACGGCCTTTGTCGGTCTTCCGGCGATCAGCGGAACAGCCTGCGCAACCACTGCCAGACATCGCTCTCGCGTGGCGTCGACATTTCCGGCACTAGATCTCCATCCGCGCCGGGGTCCGGCCCGGGGTCGTCCGGTGCATGCACAAGTGGAATTACAGGCTCGACCGGTTTTCGTTTGGCTGGTGTCTTCGATCTGGCGGCCTTGCGCGGAGGCATCTCCGCTGCAGTGCTCGGCCTCGTTTCGGGTGCCTGGAGGGCGATTGCCTCGACGACAGGAGGTGTGGCTTCGATCACCGGCCTGGCGTCACCGATCTCCGCCAGTGGAACTTTCCATTCAAATCCGTCGAGTCGCCCATTCGGCGAAACCGGCAGCCAATGCTCGGCAACCGCACCGTCAGCCGTCCACGCGGGGTCGCCAGACGCGCGCATGGCGCGCGCCATCCATTCGCGGACACGTCCTTGATCGCCCTGGTCTGCCTCCTCGATTTCCGCCATCAGCGTGGCGACGCGGCGCGTCGGCGCCGAGATATAGGGCGCGAGGGCTGCGCGTGCCGTTGCAAATTCGCGCGCATCGAGCGCCGCACGCGCTACCGCCAGCGCCCCCTCAAGCTGCCCGGGAACCTTCTCGGCGAGTTTTTGTATGCGCGTCAGCCGCTCGCGCGCGCTGTCGCCGAGCCGGACGTTGGCATAGCTTTCGGCGATATCGGGGTGTGGATTGATCGCCCAGGCTGCTTCCAGAATTTTTCGCGCCTTGCGAGCGTCACCCGCTTCCGCGAGCCGCCGTCCGGCAAGCGCCGCTGCCGGAACCAGATCGGGCGCGAGCTTGACGGATTCGAGCACAAGCGCGCGCGACGTGTCGCGATCGATGTCCGCGAGCGCCTGCGCGCGCGCAACAAGCAGGACCGCGCGCTTGCGGCGGTAATCTGGTTTTTCCAGCGCGCTTTTCATGTGATCGAGCGCGTCTAGCGCGCCGGACCAGTCCTTGGTGGCGCAACGGTACTCCAATAGGGCCAAGCCCGCCCACGCCACGCCGGGTTGCGTTTTTGCGGCTTCCTCAGCCGCAAGCCGCGCCGCATTCAGATCGTTGCGGCGTTGCGCCTCGATGTAGAGACCGCGAAGCCCGAGGAGCTTTGTGTCATCGCGCGTGCTCATGTCGCGGAAGGCACGCTCGGCCGTGACACTGTCGCCGGCCATCTGCGCAGATTGCGCGGTCAGCAGCAGCGCGAGCGGATCGCCCGGCGAAAGCCGCGCAGCATCGGCGGCGGACCTGCGCGCCAGGCGCAAGTCGCCAGCGCCGACCGCGATCAGACCTCGGCTGACGGCAAGATAGCCTTTGATGGCGCGCCGATGGCGGAAGAACAGTGACACCTGCTCGGGCGACCGCAGAATGGCACGCACGATCGACCAGATCACCAGGATAATAAGAACAAGAGCTGCGACGGCGAACGCGGCGACGATCACCGACGTTTCGACACGATAACCCATCCAGGTGATTGCGACCTCGCCTGGACGGTCAGCAACCCAGGCGAATCCCCAGGCAACGAGCAAAACCGAAATCAGAAACAGGACGATCCGAATCATCCTGGCCTCATCGCTTGGCGAGCGCGTGCATTGTATCGGCGGCGAATTGGCGAGCAGCTGTTATTGCCGCTTGCCGTGACTGCGCCTTGGCGATCCAGTCGCGTGCGAGGGCACGCGTTTTCGCATCGAGCTTCCCCAGGTCGGCTAAGGCGCCGTCGATATCGGCATGCGCCGTCTCAACCTCGATCCGCGCCAGCACGGCCGAGGTATCATCGCCAACGGGCACGCCCAGCGGTCGAATACGAACGAGCTTGCTGGCGTTGGCTTGTAGCCGATCCAGAAAATCGCCGCCCGGCGCTTCCGCGCCTGACGCTTTAGCCAGAGCTGGAATCGACACGCGCAATTCCTGGGCCAGAGTTGCCGCGCTGGGTACTCCGCTCGCTGCAAAAGGAGCAAGCGGCGCCAAATGCTTTTCATCCGCACCGAGCGCCCGCGCTTCCTCGAGTTCCGCGCTGAATGGCACGCCACGAATGACTGCATCCCGCAGCGCGGCTGCCGTCAGCGCAAGCCGGGCCGCCTTGTCGCCGGTGGTGCTTCTCACCGCCTGCTCAAGCGTAGCCAGACGCTTTTGCAAAGCCTCGATGTCGGCCGGCGACAGGCTGGTCGACGTATTCCTGCTGAGCCCCTGCACGCTGTCGCGCAATTCCGTGATGGCCTTGTCGGCCGCGTCAGCCCGCGCGGCAACCTCGTCGCTGCGCTTGTTGAGTGCCGCTAGTGCAATGCCGAGCGATTTCACGGCATTGTCGGCCGCCGACAGCCGTTCAGAAACGCCCGGATCGCTTGCCGGAGCTCTTGTGATGGACGATTCGATTTTTGCAAGACGCTCATTGAGCGCTGCAACCGAGGCTGATCCCGCATCGACCGGGTTGGCGTAACGGGCGGGCACAAGCCCTGCCAGCCAGACCCCGAGGAACACAAGCGCGACGATCGCCGCACCGCCAAGTCCCGCGAAAAACATCTGGCGCGCCGCGGCCCAATTCCCTGGCTTTGCGCCGTTGCCTGCCGGGTTTTCAGCCGCAGGCTCCGGCGCCTCCATGGAAGGATGTTCATCGCGCGGCGGCGGTCCGGCCGCGTGAGATTCATGGTCGGGGGATGACGCCGAAACGTCGGTCGCCGTCAGATCGATGGTCGGAGCCGGCCTTTTGCGGCGGCGGGCGCCTTCGGCAGGGTCCGGAGTTGTGCGCTTGTCGGACATGCGCGCTTCCTTCAACGAATCGGCTCAACCCCGACAGACAGGAAATAACGCAATTGGCCTTTGCACGCCAACAATCAAGGCGGCGGGGCCCGCAAAAGCGCGATCAAAGCTGCTTCTTCCGGGCGGGCAGCGACGGCAATGCGGCTCGCGCCCGCAAGCGGCTCGGCAACTTGCGACGAAAGACAAAGATGTCGCACATCCTCAGCCGGACCTGCGACACCTGACGACCTCGCACCTTCAACAAAGAGTTCGGCGCTGCGGCGGGAAAAATGCAGCACAGCATCGACATCACCGGATTCAAGCGCGGCAGCCAGGACCGGTGGAAAGACTTCGGCGACAATTCGATAGACAACCTTCATCTCGGCATCGATGCCGTGTGCCGCCAGTTGCGTCACAAGATCGCCGCTACGATCCTCGCCTGCGAGATAGAGTAGTGGAGCCTCCGCGCCGACGGTGCGCGCGGCGACTAGTCGTACGAGATCCTTGATATCGCCGTTCGCGGAACTCACCTCGGCAAATCCCGCCCTCCGCGCTGCCTCTGCGCTCCTATCGCCAACGGCAAACACAGGCAGCGTTTTTACTCCGTCAGCCGCCGCGGAAACCGCCTGCAACGCATTCGCGCTCGTTATCACAATTGCGCTCCAGGTACCCGCAAGATCGACGGCAACCGGCTCGATCCGCATCAGCGGCGCCACCAGCACCTCGTGTCCGAGCGCTTCCAGCGCGGCTGCGGTGCGCTCACTATCGGCTTGCGGGCGGGTGACGACGACGCGCATGGTTCAATCGAAAAATCCTGCTCCCGCACGGTGTTTGAGCTCGCGCCCGGCCTCGGCGCCGATAGTGGCGGCATCCTTGCGCTTGCCGGTGCCGGCGATGTCGTGCGCGGCGCTCCCGTCCGGACGCGCAATCAATCCGCGAAACTGAACGGCGTCGCCGGATACCGTCGCATGGCCGGCGATCGGAGTCTTGCAGGAGCCGTCAAGCGAACCGAGAAATGCGCGCTCGCACGCGATGGCCACCGACGTATCGCCGTGATCAACACGGGCGAGAATATCGCGCACGCCTTTATTGTCCTCGCGTATTTCAATGCCAATCGCGCCTTGCCCCGCCGCCGGCAAAAATTCATCCGCGCTCATAATAACGGTGGCACGATCGGAAAGACCGAGACGCTTCAGTCCGGCGAGTGCAAGTATCGTCGCATCGACTTCACCGGCGTCGACCTTGCGCAGCCGGGTTTCGACATTGCCGCGCAGCGGCAGGACGCGCAGGTCTGGACGCGTGCGTTTGGCGATCGCTTGCCGGCGCAGCGATGCCGTGCCGAGACTTGCGCCGCGCGCCAGGTCGGAAAGGGAACGCGCCTTGCGGCTGATGAAGACATCGCGCGGGTCTTCGCGCTCGAGACACGCGGCGAGGACGAGCCCGTCGGGCAGTACGGTCGGCATGTCTTTCGCCGAATGCACAGCGAGGTCCACGCCCCTATTGAGGAGCGCCTCCTCGATTTCCTTGGTGAACAATCCTTTTCCGCCCTCCTCGGCGAGCGGCCGGTCCTGAATCGTGTCGCCGGTGGTGCGGATGACGACAAGGTCGATCGCACCTTCCTCGAGTTCGGCCGCCTCCGCGAGGCGCGAGCGCACCATGCGTGCCTGCACCAGCGCGAGCGGGCTGCCGCGCGTACCGATGCGCAAGGACGCTCTGGATTGCGCCATATAACCTCGCAATGCTAGGCCGGAACCGTGGGCGGCCCTGTCGTCAGGACTAGCTATTATTTAAGCTGCAGTCACCTCGCCTGCCTGAAAGGGTAGATTCAGATGAGGAATCATGATCGTCCTCGGAATTGAAACGACCTGCGACGAGACCGCGGCGGCGGTCGTCGAGCGTTTCGAGGATGGCCGCGGCAAGATTTTATCCAACGTGATCCTCTCGCAGGTGCGCGAACACGCTGCATTTGGCGGCGTTGTGCCCGAGATCGCCGCGCGGGCTCACGTAGAGACGCTGGACGGCATCATCGGCAGGGCTATGGCGCAGGCCAATTGTGGCTATGACGTCATCGACGGGGTCGCGGCCGCCGGCGGTCCTGGATTGATCGGCGGCGTCATCGTCGGGCTGACAACGGCGAAGGCAATAGCGCTTGTGAAAAACAAGCCGCTGATCGCCGTCAATCACCTTGAAGCGCATGCCCTGACCGCGCGGCTGACAGACAATACGCCGTTTCCATATTGCCTATTCCTCGCTTCCGGCGGTCATACCCAGATCCTCGCCGTGCGCGGCGTCGGGGACTATGTGCGCCTCGGCACCACGCAGGACGACGCCATCGGAGAGGCCTTCGACAAGACCGCAAAATTGCTCGGCCTTGGCTATCCGGGCGGACCGGAAGTCGAAAGGGAAGCCCTGCGCGGCGACCCGACACGCTTCGAACTGCCGCGACCGATGCACGGCCGCAAGGAGCCCGATTTCTCGTTGTCCGGCCTGAAGACCGCATTGAGATTGGAGGCCGAGAAGATCGCTCCACTCAGCGATCAGGACGTCGCCGACTTTTGCGCCGGGTTTCAGCAAGCGATTGTCGATGTCGTGTTCGATCGCCTGCGCGCGGGCCTACGGCTGTTCCGCACGCGCTTTGGCACGCCGACCGCGCTGGTTGCGGCCGGCGGTGTCGCCGCCAATCAGTCGATCCGCCGCGCGCTCAATCGC
>DASSYU010000134.1:0-2519 GCA_035703125.1 Pseudolabrys sp.
AAGGACCCGAAAGTCTGGGAAGAATTCAAGGCGCTCAAGCCTGATCTGCAGGTCATGGCCTTTGTCACGCTGTTCGTGCCGGAAGACTTCCTCAACATCCCGACGCACGGATCGATCCAGTATCACCCCTCGCTGTTGCCCGCGTACCGCGGCGCCAGCGCCATCAACTGGCCGATCATCAAGGGTGAGAAGGAAACCGGACTTTCGATCTTCTGGCCGGACAACGGGCTCGATACCGGCGACATCCTTGTGCAGAAGAAGACTCCGATTTCCGGTACCGACACGCTCGGCACCGTCTATTTCGACCGCCTTTTCCCGATGGGCGTCGAGGCGATGCTGGAAGGCGTCGACCTGGTGAAAGCCGGCAAGGCGCCTCGCATCAAGCAGGATGAATCGAAAGCGACCTACGAAGGACGCTGCACGCCCGAGAACGCGAAGATCGATTGGGGCAAGCCGTGGGAGCAGATCGACCGGCTCATCCGAGGTTGCAATCCGGCGCCCGGTGCCTGGACGACGCTCGACGGCAAGCAGCTGAGGATTTTCGATGCCAAGCCGATCCCGGCGAAGGACCCGAAAGGCATTAGCGGCAAGCTCGGTGAGATCGTCGCCGTCGAGGCGGATGGATTTACCGTTGTATGCGCCGACGGCCGCTTCAAGGTCACCCGCGTCCAGCCCGCCGACGGCAAGAAAATCGATGCCGGCGAATGGGCGAAATCCGCAAATATCGCCGCGAAAGCAAGGTTCGCCTGACCCGCCGCATTTCCCGCTTCCCGCCCTCCTGTTTCTCTTTCAATTGATGGATCGTCTCCCATGCCCGCCTCGCAACACCAGAACCCGAAGTCCGACATCGAAATCTCGCAGACCGCGAAAAAGCGGCGGATCCTCGACGTTGCAAAAGAGAAGCTCGGCATCGCGCCGGAAAACCTCGAGCCTTACGGCCACTACAAGGCCAAGGTGTCGATGGACTTCATCAATTCCCTCAAGGGCAAGAAAGACGGCAAGCTGATCCTGGTGACGGCGATCACGCCGACGCCCGCCGGCGAAGGCAAGACTACGACGACAGTGGGGCTGACCGACGCCCTCAATCACATCGGCAAGAAGGCGATGCTTTGCCTGCGCGAGCCGAGCCTTGGTCCCTCGTTTGGCATGAAAGGTGGTGCCGCGGGTGGCGGCTACGCCCAGGTCGTGCCGATGGAAGACATCAACCTGCATTTCACCGGTGACTTCCACGCCATTACCTCGGCGCACAATCTGCTGGCGGCGCTGATCGACAACCACATCTATTGGGGCAATGCGCTCGGTATCGACTCGCGACGCGTGACGTGGCGCCGCGTCATGGACATGAACGACCGCGCCTTGCGCGAGATCGTCTGCTCGCTCGGGGGCGTGGCCAACGGCTATCCGCGGGAGGCCGGTTTCGACATCACAGTCGCTTCGGAAGTGATGGCGATCTTCTGTCTGGCCAAGAATCTCGACGACCTCAAGGAACGGCTTGGCAACATCATCGTCGCCTATACGCGCGACCGAAAGCCAGTTCGCGCGCGCGACCTCAAGGCGCATGGCGCCATGACGGCATTGCTCAAGGAATCTCTCGGGCCGAATTTGGTGCAGACGCTGGAAGGCACGCCTGCGTTTATTCACGGCGGTCCCTTTGCCAATATTGCGCACGGCTGCAACTCGGTGCTGGCGACCACGACCGCTCTCAAGCTCGCCGACTATGTCGTAACGGAGGCGGGCTTCGGCGCCGACCTTGGCGGCGAGAAATTTATCGATATCAAATGCCGCAAGGCTGGCCTTACTCCCGATTGCGTGGTGCTGGTCGCCACCATCCGTGCGCTCAAGATGCACGGCGGCGTCAAGAAGGAAGATCTCAAATCCGAGAACCTGAAGGCGCTGGAAGCCGGCATGGCCAACCTGCAGCGGCACGTCGAGAATGTGAAAAAATTCGGCCTGCCGGCGGTCGTCTCGATCAATCGTTTCTCCGCCGATACCGAGGCCGAGATCGCGCTGGTGAAGGAGAAGTGCAAGGCGCTCGGCGTCGAGGCGCTGATGGCTGATCACTGGGCGATGGGCGGAGCTGGTGCGGCCGCCGTGGCCAAGACGGTGGTAAAGGTGATCGATGAGGGGAAGAGCAAGCTCAAGTTCCTCTATCCCGACGAAACGCCGCTATTTGAAAAGATCGAGACGATTGCGCGTGAAATCTACCGCGCGAAGAACGTGACTGCCGACAAATCGGTCAAGGACCAACTCAAGAGCTGGGAGGAAATGGGTTACGGTAAGCTGCCAATTTGCATCGCCAAGACCCAGTACTCGTTCTCGACCAATCCGGATGCCAAGGGCGCGCCGGCTGATCACAGCATCAATGTGCGCGAGGTGCGGCTGTCCGCCGGCGCCGAGTTCGTGGTGGCGATCTGCGGCGAGATCCTCACGATGCCGGGGCTGCCGAAAGTGCCGTCGGCTGACTCAATCGACGTCAAGGACGGCAAGATCGTCGGCTTGTTCTAAAGACTGCTTTCACG